>QCAB01000035.1 GCA_003282105.1 SAR86 cluster bacterium AG-339-G14 | reverse complement strand
CTTCACTGACTGAAAATAATACTTGTAGGCCTAGACAAATTCCTAAATATGGCTTCTCTGATATTTTGTTTTTCAAACTTTCGAGAAGTTCGGTTTTTTTTAAATTTTCGATACATGCGCCCATAGACCCTTGTCCAGGTAAAATTATCTTATCTACGGAATTGAAATCTTCTCTTTTAGAGATAATTTTTGCATCAGCTCCCAAAAAAGTTAATGCCCTTAAAACAGAAAAGATATTACTCGCACCATAATCTACGACACCTATTTGCATAATAAAACCTCTTACAATGACCCTTTGGTCGAAGGTACCTGATCGGTTTTTGCTCCATCAAGAGCACAAGCTTGCTTGAGAGCTAAAGCAAAAGCTTTAAAAATAGTCTCTGCTTGATGATGAGCATTGATACCTTTTAAATTATCAATGTGAATCGTTGCAAGTGCTTTATTTGTAAAACCTTGGAAAAATTCTCTAAGCAACTGTAAATCAAAATCATTGATTGATTCTTTTGTGAATTCAACATTCCAACTCAAGCCTGGTCTACCCGAAAAGTCTACAACTACTCTTGACAAAGCCTCATCCAAAGGAGCATAAGCTGATCCAAATCTCTTAATTCCTTTTTTTTCACCGAGAGCTTTGTTGAATGCATCGCCCATACAAATCCCAACGTCTTCAACGGTGTGGTGTGCGTCAACTTCAAGATCTCCAGATGCAGAAAGATTTATATCAAAATCGCCATGTTTTGAGACTTGTTCAAGCATGTGAGAAAAGAATGGCAAATCTATTTCATGTTTACTTTCTCCACTCCCATCTAGGTTTAAAGAAAGAGAAATTTGCGTTTCTTTGGTATTTCTTTCTAAATCAATTTTTCTCATAAAAAGTTATTATAACGGAGCGTAGGATTAAAAATGAATTTATGAATAATTTCTCTGAAAAGATTATATCTTGGTATGAAATCAATGGTAGGAAAAATCTGCCATGGCAAAAAAAAGATCCTTACAAAGTCTGGATTTCTGAAATCATGCTTCAGCAAACTCAAGTAACTACAGTCATTCCTTACTTCAACAAATTTATTTCTGAATATCCAACAATTAAAACTCTGGCCTCTACAAGTTTGGATGAAGTCTTGTCGATGTGGTCTGGACTTGGGTATTACACAAGGGCAAGAAATATTCATAAAACGGCAAAAATTTTAAAAAAAGATTTTGACTGCAAACTTCCTAACGAAATTGAAGCTTTAATGTCTCTTCCTGGAATTGGTTTTTCAACTGCTGGGGCAATATTATCACTAGGATTCGAACAATCTGGAGTAATTCTCGACGGAAATGTAAAAAGAGTTTTATTAAGAATCTCTGGAAATAAATCACCCATGAATAAATATAAGACTGAAAAATCTCTTAAAGAGTTCGCAAATATTCTATTGCCTGATTCAAAGCATAAAGAATACTCTCAAGGTCTAATGGATCTTGGAGCAATAATTTGTAAGCCAAATAATCCAAATTGTAGTAAATGTCCGGTAGATGAGGATTGCGCAGCGAATCAAAAAGAAATACAAGACGAGATACCAACAAAAATCGCTAAAAAAGAAAAAATCGAAAAAAAAATTGATTGGCTTTTAATAAAAACAAAAAATAAAGTACTTCTTAAGAGAAATAAAGAAAAAGGAATTTGGCAAAATCTTTGGGTTCTTCCAGAAAAAGATTTTTTTTCTACAAAGAAAATTTCTAAAATACTTCCTGTGGAAGAGGATTTTTCAAGCTTTGAGCATCATCTATCCCATAAAAAGCTTCTGATCTCAGTAAAGGTATTGACTATTAAAAACAAAGATAGATTGTCGATTGATAGAAGAATTTTTAATTGGGTAAATATTTCTGATTCAGTTAACATGGGAATTCCTAAACCTGTCAAAGATATTTTAAAAAAATATGACTGAAAAAGTATTTTGTAGAAAATTTAAAGAAGACCTCCAGAAAATATTAGCACCGGAGGTAGAAGAATTATTTAGAAATCTAATTTGGCCTGGTAACGTTTTACAACTTCAAAATCTGTGTCATTCTTTAACAGTATTATCTTCTGCTCAAGAAGTAGTAATGTCTGATCTTCCTAATGATTTAATTATTCAGAAAAAAGGTCCAGACTTAACTTGGAACGATATGCTCGAGACTTGGGCCTCAAAAGAACTTGTAAATGGAGAGGATCATATCCTAAATTCTACAGTCCCCATTTTTGAAAAAACTTTAATAAAAGTAGCTTTAAAAGC
>QCAB01000034.1 GCA_003282105.1 SAR86 cluster bacterium AG-339-G14 | reverse complement strand
CTTATCTCTTTTAAAGAGAGAGTATTCAATGAATTTAATAGTTCTCTGGTATTCATTCTTGTTTTGTTAATTTAAGAAAAAGTTCTTCTAAACGATTGGTTTCATTATGGATACTATTTATTTCAATATTTTTTGATTGAAATTCTTTCAAAATCTCATTAACCCCTATGGATTTATGAACTTGAACAGAAAAACTATTTTCGTCTAAAAGTGTAATTTTCAATTTATCAAAATCAATGTCCTTAGCTATCTTCTCTTTAGTCTCAAAAATATATATTTCTGATTCTAGCTCGCTTAACAAGGATTTCATTGAAGATTCCTTAACTATTTTTCCCTGATCTATTATTGAAATATTTTTACAGAGTTTTTCAGCCTCCTCCAAATAATGAGTCGTAAGAATTATTGTTGTGCCTTTGTTATTTATTTCTTTTAAAAATTCCCAAAGAGATCTTCTTAATTCAATGTCAACTCCGGCAGTAGGTTCGTCAAGAATCAATAATTCAGGTTCATTAACTAAAGCTTTAGCGACCATTAATCTTCTTTTCATACCTCCTGACAAAGTTCTTCCTTGCTCATTTCTTCTATCCCAGAGATCCAAAGCTTTTAAATAATATTCACTATTTTTTTTTATGACTTTTTTATTCAATCCGTAATATCCTGCTTGTTGAGTAAGAATCTGATAAACGGTTTCAAATTGATTAAAATTTACTTCCTGTCCAACTATTCCCATTTTCTTTTTTGCTAAGGCATGATTTTTATCTATATCTATTCCTAAAATTTCAACTTTCCCACTTGTTTTGTTAACGATCGAACTTATTATTCCTATTAATGTAGATTTTCCTGCTCCATTTGGACCTAGCAGTGCGTAAAAGTCTCCTGAATTTACTTTAAGGTTCACTTCATTTAATGCCCTCAGATCTTTAGGGTAGACCTTACAAAGATTTTGTATATTTAGAGCTACTTTTTCCAAAATAAAGACGAATTAGATTACTATTTAGTGAGAAAAGACATTCCGTCTTCTAATCCCTTAATAGTTAAAGGAAACATTTGATCATCAATCAATGTCCTTGAGAGCTCGATAGAAGC
This sequence comes from SAR86 cluster bacterium AG-339-G14, assembly GCA_003282105.1. Classification (GTDB taxonomy): domain Bacteria; phylum Pseudomonadota; class Gammaproteobacteria; order Magnimaribacterales; family AG-339-G14; genus AG-339-G14. Next base: position 1,389 of record QCAB01000034.1, on the reverse strand, counting down.
TGAATAGTCCCAATGATCTTGCGGAACAGGATTTAACCAAATTAACTTTTCAAAGTTCGAATAAAATTTCTTCATCCACAAAGAACCTGGTTCTTCATTCCAATGTTCTATGCTTCCACCAGCATTAGTGATTTCGTAAGGAGCCATGGTTGCATCGCCAATGAATATAATTTTGTAATCTTGAGAATATTTTTGAAATAACTCAGTTGTCTCAATTCTTTCATTATGTCTTCGACTATTATCTTTCCAAACAGTTTCATAAATGAAGTTATGAAAATAAAAATATTCTAAGTTTTTAAATTCTGTCTTACATGCAGAGAATAATTCTTCACAAATTTTAACGTGCGGATCCATTGAGCCGCCTACATCAAATAGAACGATTACCTTTACAGCATTAGCTTTTTCAGGAACCATTTTAATATCCAATAATCCAGCATTTTTTGCTGTAGATTTAACAGTCCCGTCTAAATCAAATTCTTCGTTGTGAGATTCTCTGACAAATTTCCTTAATCTTCTAAGAGCGATTTTGATATTTCTTGTTCCTAACTCAATTGAGTCGTCTAAATTTTTAAAATCTCTTTTTTGCCAAACTTTTACTGCTTTACCTTCTTTGCCCTCGCCATCAACTCTAATACCTTCTGGATTCATTCCTGAATTTCCATAAGGAGAAGTTCCACCAGTTCCAACCCACTTATCGCCACCTTCATGCCTCTCTTTTTGTTCTTCAAGTCTTTTTTTAAATTCGTCGAGGAGTTTTTCTAAGCCTCCCATAGATTTAATTTTTTCTAGTTCCTCAGGAGTCAAAAATTTTTCAAATTCTTTTCTCAACCATTCATCGGGTATTAATGCTTGAATAACGTCATCTAAAGTCTCAAGGCCTTTAAAATAAATATCGAATGCTCGGTCAAACTTATCGTAATTTTTTTCATCTTTTACCAGGATAGCTCTCGATAAAAAATAAAATTCATCGGTGTTGGCAAAAACAAGTCTTTTGTCTAATGCAGTCAATAAATCTAATAGCTCCCTAAGAGTACAAGGAACTCCTGTATCTTTTAACGTATTGAATAAATTTATTAGCATCTAGTTATTTGATTCTCTTCTTGTCATAAAAGCTAATCTTTCGAGAAGCTGCACGTCTTGTTCATTTTTAATTAAGGCCCCATATAATGGAGGAATAGCTTTCGATGGATCTCTATTTTTCAATATCTCATCTGGTAAGTCATCTGCCATAAGAAGTTTCAGCCAATCTACTAATTCCGAGGTAGATGGTTTTTTCTTAATTCCAGGAACTTTCCTAACGTCGAAAAATATATCTAAGGCTTCCTTGACTAATTTTTCTTTTATTTTTGGATGATGAACTTTAATTATTTTTTTCATTGTCTCTCGGTC
>QCAB01000033.1 GCA_003282105.1 SAR86 cluster bacterium AG-339-G14 | reverse complement strand
CATATCTGAAACATTTCCCTCGTAAAGATTTTCTTCGATTTGAACAACAGATATATCTGATTTAAAGTGCTCGAAAGGTGTTTTCATAATTAAAAGATAAAATTACATAAATATTTTATATGCAAGGTAGATATTTTGATATCGGTGTTAATTTAACACATGAATCGTTCGAGAATGATTATAAGAATGTCATTAAAAGTGCCTTCGAAAATAGTGTTGACAGAATTTGTCTCACTGGAACTTCAATTGAAGACAGCAAAAAGTGCATTGAAATTACAAAAAAATTCCATGGTAATTTAATTTCTACAGTAGGTATTCACCCTCACTATGCTGATAATTTTGATAAATCTTCCAGGCTAATGTTAAAAAAATTGGCTTTAAATGAAAACGTAAAAGCAATAGGAGAAACCGGTTTAGACTTCAATAGGAATTTTTCTTCAAAAGAAAAACAAATCGAGTCTTTTCATGCGCACATAGAAATTGCTAATGATTTAGACATGCCTATGTTCCTCCACCAGAGGGATGCTCATAAAGTTTTTATAAAATGTATTAATGAAATAAAAATAAAACCAAAAGCTGTTGTACATTGTTTTACTGGAGATATTTCAGAATTGGAGGAATATTTAAATATGGATTTATTTATAGGTGTAACGGGTTGGCTATGTGATCCTGTGAGAGGAAAAGATTTAGAAAAAGCTATTGTAGAAATTCCCCTAAGCAAACTCATGATTGAAACTGACTCTCCATATTTACTTCCAAAAAATTTAAAAGTTAAAGGTAGAAGAAATGAACCAAAGTTTCTACCAGAAATTTTCAATAAAGTAGTTTCTTTAAGAAGTGAGACCAGTGAAGAAATACAACACCAAATTTATTTAAACAGCTTAAATTTTTTTAATCTAAACGAATAATTTTCTGACTTGTCAAAAAGTCAGTATCCTTAGTTAAATTCAATCCTTCAATAATTTCTTGTGTATTACTTCCTACTTTCAGTGGAGGATGTTTAACTTCACTTTCAGTTCTGGAAAATCTTGGAGCTGGAGCTGGTTGATTAATTCCAGCAATTTCTACGAAAGTTTCTCTGTCTTGATTGTGTTCGTAATTTACTGATTCCTGTAAAGAAAGAACTGGAGCAAAACAAACGTCTTTGCCCATAAAAATTTCACACCATTCATCCCTGGTCCTAGTTTTGAACCTTTCTGAAACTAATTTTTTCAATTCTGGCCATTGTTTTTGGTCAAATTGATTATAAAAAGTAGTTTCATCTAATTCCATGCATTTGATTAAAGAAGCATAAAATTGAGGTTCAATAGAGCCGATTGATATGTATTTGTTATCCTTGCATTCATAACAACCGTAAAAATGTGCAGCTCCATCCAATAGATTTGAGTCTCTTTGGTCTTTCCATTGACCAGCGCTTAACATTCCATACATCATTGTCATGAGCAATGCGGATCCATCGGTCATTGCAGCATCGATCACCTGACCTTTACCCGATTTAGAACTTTCAACTAGAGCTGCGCATATACCCATAGCCAATAACATTCCTCCCCCTCCAAAATCTCCAACTAAATTCAATGGGGGAAAAGGCGGTGTGTCTTTTGAGCCCATGGCTCCCAGAGCACCTGTGAGAGCAATGTAATTAATGTCATGACCTGCTTCGGAAGAGAAACTTCCTGTTTGCCCCCATCCTGTCATTCGGCCGTAAATTAATTTTGGATTTATTGAGAGTAAATCATCTGGTCCGTATCCTAGTTTTTCCATTTTCCCTGGTCTCAAACCTTCCAGCAGTGCATCTGCATTTTTCACAAGAGAATGAATCAAATCCTTTGATTCAGGATTTTTTAAATCGACTGCAATTGATTTTTTCCCTCTGCTCGCGAGATCATTTGTTTTTGCTTTGCCGTAATTTTCGATTCTGTCGACTACTACGACATCAGCACCCATGTCAGCCAAAATCATTCCGCAAAAAGGTCCTGGACCAAGACCGGCAAATTCAACTATTTTTATTCCAGATAAAGGTCCCATTTATACTTTCAAAGGTTTAAGTTTAATCAGTAAAGCAGGTAAAAGCACTAAAGAACTTATTACAGCCATGATCATAGCTAATGCAGTAAAGAGTCCAAAATAGACTGTTGGATTAAAATTTGAAATTATTAAAGATAAAAAACCAAATATTATAGTTAAAGAGGTATAGAGAAGCGCTTTTCCTACCGTCGTGTGTGTATTTTTTGACGCCGTTAGGTAATTATTTGATGCTAAGTATTCTTTTTTAAATCTAAAAATATAATGAATTGTATTGTCTACCCCCATTCCCACACTTACAGCCGCAACAGTTACTGTCATAACGTCTAATGGAATACCTAGCAGACCAATTGTACCTATCACTGCTCCAGCAGATAAAAAATTTGGAACCATTCCTAATAAAGCTAAGTTTAAGGATTTAAAAAGTATCAAAAACATCAAAAAAATTGATACGAATACTATGCTCATGCTCCCAAATAAGGAGCCAAATAGACTTTGTAATAAATTGCTGTAAATAACTGATACGCCCGTTAAAGAATATTGATTAGCATCTAGACCAAAAACGTTTTGTAAATCGGCGTCTATGGATTCTATAAAAGTTTTTCTATTCAATCCTTCAAGCGATTCTATAACTCTAGCTGTCAATCTGACTTGATTATCATCACTGCTTATATAGGAACTTAAAAGTTGA
>QCAB01000032.1 GCA_003282105.1 SAR86 cluster bacterium AG-339-G14 | reverse complement strand
TTAAAAATATCATATCGATCAGATAACTTATTCACTGATAATAAATATCCAGCATAAAAAAAAGCGCCGAGAAGGGCCAAGAAGTTTCCAAGTGAATAAAAATCACCTGAAAATGAGGAGGCTGAAGTTGTCATAATTAAAATTCCGGAAAAAGATAAAACTAAAGCAACTAAAAATAGGAAATTTAATCTTTCCTTAAAAATAATTAAAGCAAATAAACAAACATACAAAGGTGCAGTGTTTATGAACAAAGTTGCATTGGCAACTGACGTCATAGTTATTGAAGAATGCCAAAATGTAATATCAATTCCAAAACATAATCCAGGAATAGCAACAATTAAAAGTTCTCTAAATTTTAAAAATTTTAATTTTCCAGAAATAAGCCCATAAATTAAAATTAAAGTTGTTGCAAATACAAATCTATAAAACCCTGTAAAGGAAGGTCCTATTTCACTAAATCTAACAAAAATTGGAGCAAGCCCTATGAGACAACCACCAATGCAAGTTGCAAGAATTGGTAAAAATTTACTATTCATCTGATAAAAAAAATTTGAATTGTTTATACTGCATTAATGCCGGATTCTAATCAAAATAATTTAAATATTTTATCTGTATCTGAACTAAATAACTCTGCAAAGAGACTTCTCGAAAAAAATTACTCTGCAATATGGATAAAAGGCGAGGTAAGTAATTTTAGGTCTTACGATTCAGGTCATTGGTATTTTAAAATTAAAGATGATAGTTCAGAAATTCAGTGCGTTATGTTTAGATTTAGAAACAGTTCCGCAAATATGCAGCCCATCGATGGTGACCAGTTAATTTTAAATGGTTCAATCTCCATGTATCTCGCAAAAGGTACTTATCAATTCCAAGTCGATTCAATCGAATATGCTGGAGAAGGAGTTCTTTTAAAAAATTTCGAGATTTTAAAAAATAAACTTAACAAAGAAGGTTTCTTTGAAGAATCTCATAAACTTGAGATTCCTCTCCTTCCAAAGCATATTGGAGTTATTACTTCTACTAGTGGAGTCGTAATTGAAGATATAAGAAATGTATTGAATAGAAGGGCACCATTGATAGAAGTATCTTTAATACCCTCGCTAGTTCAAGGCGATGGTTCAGAAGACAGTCTTCTTAACGCAATTTTAAAAATAGATGAATTACATCGGTTAAAAAGTCTCGATATCATAATTTTTGCTCGAGGCGGCGGCTCCTTAGAAGATCTATGGTCATTTAATTCAGAAAAATTAGCCAAGGAAATCTTTAAATTAAACATACCAACTATAAGTGCTATAGGTCATGAAACAGATTTCACTATATGTGATTTTGTTTCGGATTTAAGAGCTCCTACGCCCTCTGCTGCGGCAGAGATTATCAGCGAAGGTTTTGTAGAAAAAAAATCTGACTTGAAAGATGGAATTTTAATTTTAGTCAATTCCTTGAAAAATCAAATTTCATACTATGAAAATAAATTAAATGTTGTGAATAAAAGTCTCATTAACCCCAAAACAAAGATTTATCAGAATAATCAAAAACTAGACGAACTAAAAAATCTCCTAAAAAAGCAAATGTTTCAAAATTTTCTTAACTATAAAAATGTTATTGATTTTTCTTTTTCTGACCTACTGAAATCAAATCCTGCAAATAAAATCCTTGTTGTTAAAAAAGAACTAGAGGGAAACATAAATTTAATGAATAAAGCAATGCAATCTTTTGTGGAACTAAAACTAGAAAAGTTTTCAAGTATTGTGGGTGAAATGAACTCCTTAAGCCCTCTCAATGTTCTGTCAAGAGGATACTCAATATCAAAAAATAAAAAAACTGATAAAATTATTAGATCAAAAAAGGACATAAATCTAGGTGATGTTATTTCAACTAAAGCTTCTGAGATCTCTTTTGAATCCAAAGTTACAAAAACTGATTAGTGTTTTTGTAGTTTCTTTTTTAGTAGTTGGCTGTAATTCCTTGATACCAATTTCTCAAAATTGTAATTTCCCTGAGCAAAATCTTGTACCCGGTGGACTTTTAAATATTAAAAAGAAAAATGTGAACCTAGATTTAATTGATTTTGAATTTTTTGAATGTGGTCAAAGTAAAGACTTAAGAATAATAGCGCCAATTGCTTACAACTTTGATATGAGAGACTTAGAAAATATTGGATTAATAATAAAAAATAAAGAATTTAGAGAGTCTCGAATTGTAATAAAAGAGAAAAAATTTAATCAACTTAGTAAGGAAAATTTAAAAAGAATTAATCTTGAAAGAGATCTTTATATTAATACACTTAAAAAAAAATATTCCTCATCAAAACTAAATTTACCTCTACTTTCACCAACAAAAGGAATTGTCTCAAGTGAATATGGTGTAAAGAGATTTATAAACAATGTTAGAAAAAACCCTCATCTAGGTCTAGATATTGCCGCAGAGGTTGGAGAACCGGTATACGCAGCTGCTAATGGAAAAGTTCTTCTTTCAGAAAATTTTTTTTACAGGGGTAATTTTATTCTTCTTGGGCACGCTCAAAATCTAAAAACTTCATATTCGCATCTTAATAAATCTATTGTTAAAAAAGATGATGAGGTATCGAAAGGAGATTTAATAGGTTTTGTTGGAAGTTCAGGAAGAGTTACTGGACCACATCTTCACTTTGAGGTTTTATTGCTAAATAAAAAATTAGATCCGGAAGTTTTTATTCAGAATAATTTATAGCTTCTAAAATAGATTCCTCAGTCTGCGGTCCTTTTAGAGTTAAAGATAAACTCAGATTTGGATCAATGATAAAAGAAACTGGAAGCGCGTCTGGAACTTCAATATCAAAAAAATTACTAGGATCAGTTATAAGTGCTGGGAGGCTTACATTGAATCTCATCAATTGCTCTTCTAACTCATCTCCTTGTAATCTATCAAAGTTAAACAAAAAGACTTGTATTTTTTCAAAATTCTTATCTAGTTCATGTAATTCAGGAATCTCCTTAATACATGGAGGGCACCAATCTGCCCAGTAATTAATAACCGTCCATTTGCCTGACAAATCATTAATATTTTTTCCACTAATTTTGTGGAAAGTTAAATCATTAGCACCGCATCCGACAAAAAGCACAAAAGTGACTAAGATAATAAAATTTCTCATTATTGATAAATTTTACCTTAACTAAGTAGTAAGATATTTAATATGTTCACAAATATTCTAAATAGAATTGATTTTTTTCGAAAAGTACTAGTCAATTCAATTTTCATAATTATTTTACTATTAATTTTTTTAGCACTTTTAATAGCGCCCTTTTTAAACTCTTCTATCGATAAGAAAAGCTCAATTCTTGTTCTCGATGGCACTTCTCAATCTTCCAGTAACAGTAATTTTTTTGATTTCAATACCGGTTTATCAACTTTTCAAATCATAAATGTGATTGAAACAGCTCAAGAAGATAACGAGATAGAAATAATCTTGATAGATTCCTCGATGATGAATCTTTCGGCAACTGATGCTCTAGAGATTGGTCAGGCTTTAGAAAACTTTAAAGCGACTGGGAAAAAAGTAATTAGTTATGGTGACTTTTTCTTCCAACATCAATATTTATTGGCATCCTTTGCTGATGAAATTTTAATCAATCCATTCGGATTGGTTTACATTGAAGGCTATAAAGATTTTCGACTTTATCTAAAAGATGCGCTAGAAAAATACAAAATTGATGTTAACACCTATATAGCGGGTGAGTATAAATCTGCTTCAGAAATATTTACGAATGATTCAATGACCGAATCAACAAAGATTGAATCAAAAAGATTTCTTGGATCTCTTTGGGAGAATTGGGTAGAGATTGTTTCTTTGAATAGGGAAGACTCTTTAAAAATAAGTATCCAAAATTACATTGATGATATTGGTAGTCTAGTTTCTTCTGCTAAGAACGGATCAGA
>QCAB01000031.1 GCA_003282105.1 SAR86 cluster bacterium AG-339-G14 | reverse complement strand
AAGAAATTAACAAAGAACCCAAAACTACACTTAAGGACAATAACTTCATTATGCTTCTAACTCATTGTTTTTATTCATTTTTTAATCACTCCCACTCAATAGTACCACTTGCGTAAATGCCTTGTTTTATAGGGGTTTCAGGCGTATCTAAACAACTTAGTTGTTTCTTAGTTAACAATATATGGGAAGAAACCCTTATTTTCCGCTGTTTTCGTACTATTTTAACTAAGTTAGTTAGCATATTAGACTTTTAAGTTTTTTATAACTAGACTCTATTATATTCGCCGACAGTAGTTAAGTAATCTTTTAGATACTATCTACTGCGTACCCTTTGCGTATAAAAATTAGATTAAAAAAAATTCACGGTAGAGAGTCTTAACTGACTAAATACTTACTAGTAATTACGCTTAAGTATATTTTTGAACCCCCTAAAAAGTGCTTGGGCGTTATCACTTCCGCTGATAGCGATATTTGTTTAACGAGTAAAAAGACGATGTCTATTACCCTTTATATCGCCTTTAAAGTCTGTCTTACCGAGTAAGACGGATTGTTCGGCGTATGTCTAAAAGGAGAGATTATGTTAACTAAAGAAAAACTAAGAGATACCCTCTTAACTAGAGATAACGGTTATCGAACTGACTTACAGTTAGTCTTTAATACCTACACTAATCAGACCGTAGAGTATTTAACCGATAAGTTAGAAGAAACCGTACATAGAACTAACCAAAAACTGTGTAGATATTTCCTAAAACGACCTGAAACTAGAATACACTTTGTCGGTTTTATTGAAGAAGCATTTAACAATACTCATTGTCACTGCTTATTAAAGATACCGTCTATGTATGACGAAAACGAAGTAATAAAACTATTAGCAAAGTACTTCAGGCAACTAGATACTAGAGAGATACCTAAACACACCGTCTATCGAGGTAAGAAGCGAAGCGACCTAGCGTTTTATAATGTTTCCTACACTTCTAAAGGTTATCGCTGTGGTGATGATCGCTTTATTTACCTGTAATAAATAGTCATATGAACAAAATTAGATCATTAATAAACAAATACGATACAGCGAAAGATACTAAGACCAAGTTAAGTTTCCTTTTTGAAATAGATAAGGAACTTCAACTTTTAATCAAACAAGAAAGTAAAAAACTATAGGACTAATATGTGGCAAGACAGAAATACAAAACAAAACAAATACGCACCAAAGAAACGCCTTACTTATACGATCTCTGAAAATACATATCATCGCTTTGTTAAAGCGAGTGAGCGAGACGGAAGAAAGATGAGTAATGTAGTAGAAGCAAAAATTAATAGTTATTGTGATGCTATTGGCGTTTAAAAAACTTTAGTTAAATAAACATCAATCTCTCGAAGTGAGACCCTTAGTTTATAGGGGTTTCACTTCATCATTTTAGGCAACCTTTTTTAAACGCTCTTCTTCACCTAATTTAACTGCCTTATGTACCGTACTAACATTCAAGTACATAACATCTGCTATCTTCCGATATGATAGACCACTATCTCTTAGTCTAATCGCTTCATCTATAACCTTAGTAGTGATCTTCTTTTTCCTACCGAACTTTGCCCCTTTCTCTAATGCTCGTTTAATACCTATCTTCTGTCTCTCACTTCTAAGGTCATTTTCAATCTCGGCAAAAATACTGGTCATATGAAAGAACGACTTACCCATAGTCGTAGATGTATCAATACCTTGTTTGTATGAAAATATGTCTATTCCTAAGTCATTTAACTCACTTATGACCCCTATTATATTTTTAAGTGAACGACCCAAACGATCTACCGACCAAATTATTACCTTCTCAAATTTTTTGCGTCTAGCGTCTTGTAATAACCTGTTAAGTGCTTCTCTATCTTCTACTCCCTTAGTACCCGATACTGTTTCGTCATACCATTCAACGACAGTCCACCCTTGACGATCTACTACCTCTCCTAAGTCTATTAACTGATTATCTGTAGTTTGATGACCAGTAGATACTCTAGTGTACATTGCTACTTTCATTCGCTCTCCTCTCTTAAGTCTTTCATCATTTTTTTAGTTAAGTCTTTGGTCAACTCATCTCTTAGTTTTCTAGTTTGAACTTGACCGTAATGCTCTTGAAGAAAGTTTAATCCTGTACCTAAGTTTTTAGACAAAGTGTAAGGGTCAACACCAGCGTAAAGTCTTAGCGTTGCGTATGTATGTCTTAAATTGTAATAAGTGATTGGGTAATTTGCTTTATCTAGACCAGTAGCAATCAACATACTATCCCAAGAACGATAGTAATAATGTTTGTCTAAAGGATTACCACTATGATTATCTACAAAGATGTAATCGTTTTGCTTAGTGTAGTTTGAATAAGTTTTTATTCTCTCTAGTACATAACCTGCTCGACCTTGAACTTGTCTTTCTTTTCTATTCTTAGTCATCTCTGAACTAAGATTAACTTCACATAACCACTTATTCTTATCGTTAAGACCTCGTCTTAATACCTTAACGTGTTTCCACTTTAGTCGTCTTGCTTCACCAAATCTTAAACCTGTGTTGCTGAGTAATAGTGTGAAGTCTCTTATGAAATATCTATGTAAGTTTTCTCTATCATAATTAAGAAACTTCTTTGTCCTCATGTGATCTGTAATTAACTTTAATTGTTTTATTGAAAGTGCTTCTCGTCTGTTTCCGCTTTTAGTTAATCGAGCAAAACTAGGTATTGAAGTAAAAGGTATCTTTCCTGTCCTAACACCTTCTTTGTAAACTGCTGAAATAGTACTCGCTTCATTAATCAAGGTAGTACTGTTAACTTCAGGATTATTGTCCTTCCTGAACTTGTAATAAGTTTTGAATAGATCCCCACCAAAGTTAATTGCTAGTACGCTTTTGTATGAATCTCCTACAAATCTCTCTAGGTGTCTTAACTGGGTTTTAATCGTATCGTGTCTGCCTTTAGTTATATGACCTACATCAACATCTAACTGTTTTAGTTGTATGTAATCTTCTACTAATTCTTTTAACTTAGGTTGAAATATTGCCTGACCGTTTTGTATTCTTGCCCTTACATTAATGTACTCTTGCTCTGCTAAATGCCTTGCTAGTTTCTCGTCCTTTGTCTTAAGTGATTTCCTAATACCGTTAGGATTGCCAGGGACACGAATCTTTACATAGTAATTGCCCCCAGATGTACTGGTCGTGAAAACCTTACAATCACCGTTATAAAGATCGAACTGTTTTAGTTGAAAAGACTGCGTTTCTGGCATCGTTTTTTAATTAAGGTTAATAGTACCCATTCTTAGTTAATTTTTAACCGTAAGGGTCGTTTTTGCCCCTTTAAACGCTATCTTAGTTGAACTTAGTTAAGAAGTAAATGCTAAAAAACCCTTATTTAATAGGGTTTAGTGGATTTGGCACTATTCCCACTCAATTGTTGCCGGTGGTTTGCTAGAAATGTCATAAACTACCCTAGAAACTTTTGGGATTTCGTTAATAATCCGATCGGATACTTTGTTTAATAGATTGTGTGAGATTTTTGATGCTTTTGCAGTCATAAAGTCAATTGTTTCGGCCGCTCTAAGTGCTATTACATACTCATATCTTCTAGCATCACCTACAACGCCAACACTTTTTACAGGAAGAAATACTGCGAAGGCCTGACTAACTTTATTATATAAATTTGCATTAATTAATTCGTCAATAAATATTTGATCTGCCTCTCTCAGTACTTCTAATTTTTCCTTAGTAATCTCTCCTAACATTCTGACAGCAAGCCCTGGTCCAGGAAAAGGATGCCTTCCGATCAAAGTCTTCGGCAGACTTAATGCTAGGCCAATCTTTCTAACTTCATCTTTAAATAGAGAGTTTAGGGGTTCAACTAAGGGTAATTTTAAATACTCAGGCAAGCCTCCCACATTATGATGTGACTTAATCACATGGGCATTTCCTCCTTTGACACCAGAAGATTCTATAACATCAGGATAAATAGTTCCTTGGGCTAAATATTCGACCTTTTTTAATTTTTTTGCTTCTTTTAAAAAAACATCTATAAAAGTTTTCCCAATTACTTTTCGCTTTTCTTCAGGATCAGTTTTCCCTTTTAAGTTTTTCAAAAAAAGATTTTCTGAATCTACAAAGTTTATTTTCACGCCTAAGGCTTTTTTTAAATCTCTTTTAACTTGCCTCGCTTCATCTTTTCTTAAAAGACCATTGTCTACAAAAATACACTCAAGCTTAGACCCAATTGCTTTGTTCAATAAAGCTGCTGCAACAGAAGAATCAACACCGCCCGATATTCCCAAAAGCACTTTGCTGTTTCCGACCTTTAATTTGATTTCTTCTACTAGTGACTCAACAATATTTTTTGATCGCCATTTTCTGGCACAACAACAGATTTCCTTAGTAAATACTTCTAAAATTTTTGAACCTTTTTCAGTATGAGTCACTTCCGGATGAAACTGTAACCCATATATTTTTTGTTTTTGATTTTCTATTGCGGCAATTGAACAATTACTGCTAAAGGCAACTCTCTTAAAACCTTTCGGAAGTTCTGTGACTTTGTCACCATGGCTCATCCACG
>QCAB01000030.1 GCA_003282105.1 SAR86 cluster bacterium AG-339-G14 | reverse complement strand
ACAAAGTTGTAGATTGTCAATACGCATGTCCTGCACATACCAACGTCCCTGAATATATAAGATTAATAGCTCAACAAAAATACACTGATGCCTATATGTTAAATTGGGAATCGAATGTTTTTCCCGGAATTTTAGGAAGGACGTGCGATAGACCTTGTGAGCCAGCTTGCAGAAGGACGAGAACACATGATAAACCCGTTGCGATTTGTAGACTTAAAAGAGTTACTTATGACAATAAAGGTGACATTGAAGACTTATTACCAGAAGTCCCAGTTGTAAAAAATGGGAAAAAGATTGCCCTTATAGGTGCGGGCCCTGCATCTTTAACTGTTGCAAGAGATTTATTGCCACTGGGATATGAATGCACAATTTTTGAAAAGGATTCAAAACCAGGTGGTTTAATGAGGACTAACATTCCCTCTTTTAGATTACCTGAGTCAGTTTTAGATGAAGAAGTTTACAGAATTGTAAAAATGGGTGCGGAATTGAAAACTAATTCTTATATAGATGATCTTGAACCTTTAATAGATAAATACGATTCAGTATTTATCGGAACAGGAGCACCAAAAGGAAAAGACTTAAATCTACCTGGTAGAAAAGAAGCTTCTGAAAATATTCACATTGGTATCGATTGGCTAACAAGTATTGCGTTTGAACATACAAAAGAAATAGGCAAAAGAGTTTTAGTCATTGGAGGTGGAAATACTGCTATGGATTGCTGTAGATCCGCAGTTAGATTAGGTGCTAAGGACGTAAAAGTAACTGTAAGAAGTCCCTTTTCAAGAATGAAAGCTTCTGACTGGGAAATTGAAGAAGCTATGGAAGAAGGTATTCCAATTTTAGACAATACAAGTCCTAAAGAATTTCTTCTAGATGAAAATGGAAAATTAACAGGTATGAAGTTTGACAAAATGGTTGAGAAAGACATCGATGGTGTCTCTAAACTAGTTCCAAGCGGAGAAGAAGTAGTTTATGAGTGTGATGATGTTCTCTTAGCGATTGGACAAGATAATGCATTCCCTTGGATTAGAAAAGATATTGGTATTGAATTTGGTGAATGGGACATGCCTGCAGTAGATAAAACTACAATGCAGTCTTCTCATCCTAAAGTTTTCTTTGGAGGAGACGCAGCTTGGGGTCCTGAAAATATTATTTGGGCAGTAGCTCATGGACATCAGGCAGCAATTTCTATAGATAATTTTTGTTCAAATGTTGATTTGCTCAATAGACCAGACCCTATAACAAACCTAGTTAGTCAAAAAATGGGAATTCACGAATGGTCTTATGATAATGACATATCGCAAGCCAAGAGATTCGAAGTGCCGCATGCAGATCTTTCTAAAGCTCTTGATGATTTAAAAATGGAAGTTGAACTTGGGTTTGATGAAAAGCTTGCTCTTGAAGAAGCGCAAAGATGCTTAAACTGTGATATGCAAACCGTTTTCGAGGATGACTTATGTATAGAATGTGATGCTTGCGTAGATATTTGCCCTACAGATTGTATTAATTTTATTGATAATGACACTGAACAAGAGATCAGAGGTAAGTTAAGAGTGCCAGCGTTAAATCTTGATCAAAGTCTATACGTGTCTGGTGAATTAAAAACTAAAAGAAGAATGGTTAAGGACGAAGATATGTGCGTTCACTGTGGCCTTTGTGCTGAAAGATGTCCAACCGGTGCTTGGGATATGAAAAAAAATTCATATATTGAAGGACATACTTTGAATAACAAGATTAAGGTCAAAGAAGTAGCCTAATGTTCAATCCTAAAGTACTAGATTCAATACAATCTACTAATGATTTTGTAATTAAATTTGCAAACGTTAATGGAACTGGTTCAGCAAGTGCAAATCAAATGTTTGCTAAGGCTATTTTTAGAATGGGCATTCCAGTAAGTCCAAAAAATATATTTCCATCTAATATTCAGGGATTGCCAACATGGTTTGAAGTTAGAGTAAGTGAAAAAGGATACTTGGGGCAAAGAGGTGGAGTCGATATTTCAGTAGCAATGAATCCTCAAAGCTATTCAAAGGATATAGAAGAAATATCTGAAGGTGGATATCTTTTATATGATTCAACTTGGAAAAGAAATTTCAACAGAGATGACATTAATATTATTGAAATTCCATTGACTCAGCTCTGTGTCGATACCTTTAAAAATCCAAAACAAAGGGCGCTTTTCAAAAATATAGCTTATGTTGGTGCATTATCTGCTTTGATGGAAATTGAATATGAAGTTTTAGAATCAATTATTTCAGAACAATTTATTAACAAACCTTCCTTGATAGAACCAAACATCAAGGCATTAAATTTAGGAAGAAACTATGTTCTTGAAAACTTGGATTATCCAATAGGGTCTAGGCGCAGTATATGGTGGAGCTACATTTTGTTCTTGGTACCCTATCACCCCCTCCACTTCTCTTGCTGAAGGTTATGAAAAATATGCAAAAAAATACAGAGTTAATGAAAAAAGTGGGAAAAACCTTTATGCAAGTGTACAAGCAGAAGATGAGCTTGCTGCAGTTGGAATGGCCATTGGAGCTAACTGGAACGGTGCAAGAGGTTTTACAGCCACGAGTGGTCCAGGAATTTCTTTAATGAGTGAATTCTTAGGTTTAGCTTATTTTGCTGAAATCCCTCTGGTAGTTTTTAATGTACAGAGAGGAGGT
This sequence comes from SAR86 cluster bacterium AG-339-G14, assembly GCA_003282105.1. GTDB lineage: Bacteria > Pseudomonadota > Gammaproteobacteria > Magnimaribacterales > AG-339-G14 > AG-339-G14. Next base: position 2,959 of record QCAB01000030.1, on the reverse strand, counting down.
CCATCTACAGGTATGCCAACAAGAACTCAACAATCAGACGTTTTAGCCTGCGCATATGCTTCTCATGGAGACACCAAACATGTGTTACTTTTTCCAGCAGATCCTAAAGATTGTTTTGATTTTTCTGCGAAAGCATTTGATCTTGCTGACCAACTTCAAACTCCAGTTTTTGTTGTTAGTGACTTAGATATGGGTATGAATGATTGGGTTTGTGAAAAGTTTGAATGGGACGACACTGTTTCTTACAACAAAGGAAAAGTTTTGGATTATGAAGCACTTGAGAAAATTGAATCTTTCGGAAGATATCTAGACTCTGATAATGATGGTATTTGTTACAGAACTTATCCAGGTACTCACCCTGAAAAAGGAGCTTACTTCACTAGGGGAACTTCACATGACGAATATGCCAGATACACTGAGGATGGAAATATAAACGCACAAACCCTCACAAGATTGATGAGAAAATTTAGAACTGCTACAGATTTAGTTCCTGAGCCAATAATTGAAATTAATGGTGAAGATAGTTGTGGGGTAATTTATTATGGCAGTTCAAAACCTGCTGTATTAGAAGCCAAAGATATATTGAAAACTAAAAATATTAATTTAGATCTGATGCAAATTAGGTCTTTTCCTTTTAATCTTGATGTTTGGGAGTTCATTGCTAATCATGATCGAATTTATGTTGTTGAGCAAAATAGAGATAGTCAAATGAGAACTTTAATTATGGCTGAAGGAGGAATTTCAGCAGAAATTTTAAGGCCGCTAGTTCATTTCACTGGTGACCCAATTGAAGCTTCATATATTGTGAATAAAATTTCGGAGAGAGAAGTTAATTACAAATCTCATAAGAATATTAAGGAAAGATAAAAATGTCATTTAAAAAACCAATTAATCATCACCCTAGACTTGAAGTAAATCAACTTGGGCTAACTAGAAGAGATTATGAAGGCGCCATATCTACTTTATGTGCTGGTTGTGGTCATGATTCTATCAGTGCATGCATTATTGAGGCTTGTTTTCAGTTAAATATTGAAGCTTATAAAGTTGCAAAATTATCTGGCATAGGTTGTTCTTCAAAAGCTCCTGCGTATTTTCTAAATCAATCACATGGATTTAACTCAGTTCATGGCCGTATGCCATCTGTTGCTACTGGAGCAAATTGTGCAAATGGAGATTTACTTTATTTAGGAATATCAGGTGATGGTGATAGTGCATCTATAGGTATTGGTCAGTTCATCCATGCGATTAGACGTCAGATTAATATGGTCTATTTTGTAGAAAATAATGGAACCTATGGTTTAACTAAAGGACAATTTTCTGCAACTAATGATCTCGAATCAAAAAATAAATATGGGGAAGATAATCTTTTCAAACCAATTGATTTAGCTTCTATGGCAATTCAATTAGGAGCAAGTTATGTAGCAAGAAGTTTTTCTGGTGATAGAGATCAACTCATTCCTCTTATTAAAGGAGCTATTCAACATAAAGGTTTTGCTTTGTTAGATATCATAAGCCCATGTGTAACCTTTAATAATCACGATACTTCAACAAAAAGTTATGATTACATAAGAAACCACAACGAAGCAGTAGGAAAAACGGATTTCGTTCCTCTAGGTGAAGAAATTACGACTTCTTATGCTTCAGGATCATCTGTTGAAGTTAACCTTCATGATGGATCTAAAATTTCTCTAGAAAAAGTAAATTCTAAATTCGATCCAACCGATCAAGGAAAGTCACTGAGTTATATAAGAGAAAAAAGTGAAGAGGGTAAATTATTGACTGGCCTTCTTTATTTTGACGAAAACTCTAATGATCTTCATGAGACTCTAAATCTTACAAAAAAACCATTAAATCAGCTCACTCAACAAGAACTTTGTCCTGGAGAAGAAATACTTAAAGAGATTAACAAAGGCTTAAGTTAGCTCGATTCCTAATCTATGAGCAATTTCTTGATAAGATTCTACTACATCACCAAGACCTAATCTAAATCGATCTTTATCGAGTTTCTTTTTTGTTTCTTTATCCCAAACTCTGCATCCGTCAGGAGTAAATTCGTCGCCCAAATAAATTTTTCCATCTGAAAGTCCAAATTCAATTTTAAAGTCTACTAAAATTAAATCGGCTTCATCAAAAAGAGAAACAAGAATTGAATTAGTTTTGAGGGTAAGATCTTTCATAATTTCAATGTCAGATTCTTTTGCCCAACCAAATGCTGTAATGTGGCAATCATTAATAAGCGGATCTCCAAGATCATCGTCTTTATAAAAGAATTCAAAAATTGGAGGCTCCATTTTCATTCCTTCTTCTAATCCAAGACGTTTGCAAATACTTCCTGCGGCGAAGTTTCTAACTACACATTCAATTGGAAACATATCTAGAGACAAGACTATGCTTTCATTAGGGCTAGATACTTCTAAATGATGATTAGGAACATCTTTATCCTTTAAATGTTCCATTATGTGGCTATTGAATCTATTGTTTACAGTGCCTTTTCCAGCAATTTGTTCAATCTTCTTTCCATCAAAAGCCGAGGTATCGTCTTTGTATTCCATTACTAATTTTGCAGGATCTTCAGTAATGTAAAGTGATTTGGCTTTACCAGTTTTAAGTAATTCTTTTTTTTCTAGCATGATCTAAGTAAGTACTTGATTCAATTGCGAAATGATCTCTCTCGAAACCTCAGGATCTTTATTTTCCATGAAAACAGAAATTATTGAAACATCTTCTTCCATTTTCTCTACTTGCACTTGTATCAATCTATCGCTTTGATTTCTTCCAAAAAAAGACGATTCCCCTTTCCAAGAAAGGTAAAATTTTCCTTCGTCTCTATTTTTATCCACCAGTTCAAAACCAGCGATTTTTATTGATCTTTCTACAGCGGCCCAAGCTCTTGGATAACTTATCATCACTTTAATTTTTGTATCACCGTCTTTATCGTCCTCAAAAACAAATGCTTTAT
>QCAB01000029.1 GCA_003282105.1 SAR86 cluster bacterium AG-339-G14 | reverse complement strand
TGATATCGGTTAACCCCTGTGCGAGTATTTATCTTACCAATTCAAAATTTCATGGGGAGTTGAAATGAAAAAAATAATTCTTTTGCTTTCAATTTTCACGCTTGTCAGCTGCACCGATGAGTCTTTGAACATTATCGACACGCCCATCAGCAAAGTTAAGGACCCTAACGCTGACTATAACGAATTGAGGAACGCTTACTTCGGTGACACTCACGTGCATACCAAACATTCTTTTGACGCATACTTATTCGGTACTACCGGTTCTCCTACTGATGCTTACGGGTACGCGCGAGGCGAAACAGTTAAACACCCAGCTGGTTTTGATATGAAATTAGTAGAGCCGTTAGATTTTTACATGGTCTCGGATCACGGTTTTTTTATGGGGATGATGGAAGCCTATGCCGATACATCTACTGATGCTTCTAAAAGTCCCGGAGCTGAAGTGTTTCACAACATGAATGCACCAGAAAACCTTAGCATTGAAAATGGTGCTTCAAGACTTAACACTTTCGCATCAACATTAAGGACCTTTTTTCTAAATCCAAGATCGTATTTTGATCCTGAGCTTTGGCGCGCAATCTTGACAAATAATTTGGCTCGAGGTTTGAAAATTTACGATCACGACGTGCACCTTTCGGCTTGGGCGGATGTGGTAAAAGCTGCCAACGATGCTTACGATCCGGGTAATTTCACGACTTTCATAGGCTATGAATTTACTACTTCTACTGATGTCGCTAATGAAAACTTACATCGAAACGTAATGTTTAAATCATCTAGCGCTCCGGAAAGACCTTACACGAGAATTGATTCTATTAATCCAGAAGACTTATGGAATTGGATGGATAAAATAAGAGAGCAAGGTATTGATAGCATTGCATTCCCTCACAATAGTAACGGCTCCAATGGCCAAATGTTTGAAATGGAAACTTTTTATGGAGAGCCATTATCGAAAGAATATGCAGCCTTAAGGATGAGAAATGAACCGATCGTGGAAATGACTCAAGTCAAAGGAACGTCCGATACTCATCCACTTCTATCTCCCAACGATGAATGGGCAGATTTCGAAATCATGAACCAAAGAATTGGAAGCATTCCTCCTGCGTTTAGTTTTCCTGGAGGAAGTTATGTCAGGGATGCCTACGTAAGAGGATTGATGTCAAATCAGTTTGGGACTGGTAATCCCTACAAATTTGGTCTGATCGGAGCCAGTGACACCCATGTAATTGGCGCCGGTTTAAGAGAAGAAAATTACTGGTCTAAAATTGGATTAGTGGATGCTGATCCTCGAGCTAGAGGTTCTATTCCAGTTGCGGACGAAGATAGAGACATTGTACCCAACCGAGGAGGTATTTCTTTTCAAGAATTTGAGCAAGGTATCTATGTGATTGGTGGTTTAGAAAATTGGGGAGCTTCTGGTTTATCCGGAGCTTGGGCAGAAGAAAATACCAGAGAATCAATTTTTAATGCTTTTCGAAGAAAAGAGACCTTTGCAACTTCTGGGCCAAGAATATCGGTTAGGTTCTTTGGTGGTTATGACATTGATCAACTTAGTTTTAGTGATGAAAACGTTATTAAATCTGCTTACGAAGTTGGTGTGCCAATGGGAGGAGACTTACTTGAAGAAGAAACCAATAAAGCACCAAGTTTTTTAATTTGGGCTCAAAGAGATGTGAATGGAGCCCCACTTCAGAGGATTCAAATAATCAAAGGTTCTATCAGTCGAGCTGATTCTACTCCAACGGAAGAAGTTTACGATGTTGCCTGCTCCAATGGTTTGCAAGTTGATCCGACAACTAATCGTTGTCCTGATAATGGTGCCCGAGTTGATATTGAGACATGTGCCATATCTCAAAACACTGGTTCAGCTGAGTTGAAAGTAATTTGGACAGATCCAGATTTTGATAAAAGCGATAGCGCTTTCTATTACATCAGAGTACTTGAAAACCCAACTTGTCGCTGGTCTACTTGGGATGCAATTCGAGCAGGCTTTAAACCTAGAGAAGATCTACACGAAACTATTCAAGATCGAGCTTGGAGTTCGCCAATTTGGTACACTCCAAATGATGCTGAAAATCCTCCACCTATAAGGATAAATGCTGAAAGACTTTAATTATCTTTAAAAAACAATGTTTCGAAAAATTTTTATTTTTCTTTTAATAGGAGCGGTCATCTTGGGCTTGGATCTCATCTATTCCACCTTAAAAGATGAGAAATTAATTTTTATTTCAGAAGAAGAGGTCTATAGCCTGATGAACTCATGGGCACTTCAGGTGGGAAGAAACCCCAATCCTAAAGAAGCGAAAGCTGTCATAGACAACCTTATTGAAGAAGAAATTCTCTATCGCGAAGCCTTAAGACTAGGCCTTGATGCGAACGATCAAATCATTAAGCGACGACTTGCGCAAAAGCTAATGTTTCTTAAGCAAGAATCTAGGGGAGAAAAAATAACAGATGAAGAGCTTCAAGAATTTTACGTCCAAAATAAAGAAAAATATTTAATTCCTAAGCAGTACGATTTTACTCACATCTTCTTTGCAAAGGATAACGACGGAGCTCAGCGAGCCAAGATTGCCTTTAATGAAATTAAAAAATCAGAAAATTTAAAGGGCGATGTTTTTTTTCTAGGAAAAAATTTCACCAATAAGAGCGCAATGGAATTGAGGAAAGATTTTGGTAGAGATTTTTCAATGACTTTTGAAACTATTGAACAAAATATTTGGTCAAAGCCAATGACATCTACCTATGGAAGTCATTTAATCAAAATAATTAGTATTAAAGATGAGCGCCTGCCAGAGCTTGAAGAGATAAAACCCAGGGTAATGGTTGATCTTAATTTACAAAAAAAAGATTCAGCTTTGTCAGAATACATTCAAGAGTTAAAGGAAAATTATGAAGTGGTGATTAGTCGCAGTATGCAAGAAACTTACAATGAATAGAATTTTCTTAGGTTTGATCTGTGCAATTTTGGTTTCTCCAGTGTTTTCACACGAATTTAGTCCAGCGCATCTCATCATCGAGGAAGATACAGACTTTAAATATGAAATCACTTGGATGTACCCAATTAGAAATCTAGGGCCAGTCAATCTAACTCTGCCTAAAGACTGTCAATCCAACTCTCTTGAAAGTTTTCAGGAAAGCAAATACTTGTCTGAAAAAATCTCTCTGCAATGCAGCGATTCCATCAAGGGAAAAGATATTTTTATCGAAGGTCTTTCGATTCTGAACGACGCTTTAGTAACTATCAAATTTTTAGACGGCGACAGATATGAAGGACTCGTAAGTGTTAAAGATTCAAAGTTGACTATCCCACAAGAGTTACAAGTCTTTCCAACGGGATATTTTATGCTTGGCGTGGAACATTTAATTGGCGGGCCGGATCATTTGTTATTTGTTTTTGGTTTGTTGTTTATTGTTTTTGGTTGGCAGAATTTAATAAAGACGATCACTGCTTTCACCTTGGCCCACAGCATTACATTAGGGCTGTCTGTTTTGGAAATAGTGAGTTTACCGTCGGCAACAATTGAAGCATTAATTGCGCTAACCATTATTTATCTAGCTTTGGAAATAAAGGATGAGAGAAATAATAAAAGCACTCCTTGGCTCATGGCTTTTGGATTTGGCTTGCTGCATGGATTTGGATTTGCCGGCGCACTAAGCGAAATAGGAATCGCGAATGAGCAATTGTTGCTCTCTTTATTATTTTTTAATGTTGGAATCGAAGTTGGCCAATTAATTATGATTCCTTTATTTTTAATTTCAATTTGGCTACTCCAAAAAATAAAGTTTAATTTTTCTGTAACTAAACTTTCTTCTTATGCGATTGGAGGCATAGGCAGTTTTTGGTTAATCGAGAGAATTGTAGGAATCTTTTAAAAAAGGCTGCCGAAGCAGCCTTTTAAATTTTTTTTACGTTAAAGGAATTATTCCAGAATTGTAATCCACTGGCTCTTCGCAAGATAACACTTCATTGAAAGCTTCTTGTATGTCAGCTCCAGTCTCAGCAAAATAAGAGTTTCCAGCCTCTCTTAATTCAGCGTTTTGATTAAAATTACCCCAGAATAAGTCGACTTCCTCGTCCTCGTAATCTGGCGCTAATACCACGTAACCGTATGGAGCATAAATAGAACTATCGCTAGCTTCTATCCATTCTTCAAATTGATCAATCACAGCAATTAGCTCGTCTGCGCCTTGGCCTTCATTGTAAAGGCATTGTTGGTAGTCTGAAGAAAAGGCAGTAGGATCAAAAGTTCCTAATGAATTTCCATCTCTTCTGACATAAGCATCAAAAGAAAAAGTATCTGCTTTCGAACCACAGGCTAAAATGTCTGCTGTAGAATCTGCCCACTCGGCTGTCTTATCGTAACCTTCCCAGGTTTCCCAACCAGCTTCTGCATCGGCTTTTGAATTCCAAACCAATTGCCAAAAACCATCTCCAGGAGCGTCTTCAGGTTTTTCGCCTTCAAAGGTTATTCCGTAAGCCGCCACTAAAGTTGAATTAGTTTCAACCAACAAGTCTTGCCACTCGGGAAGCATATCGCTATTAAAATTTTCTACTGACCAATTTTCGCCATAGGTGCATGGAACGTATTCCATATAAAATTTCTGGGGATATTCTTCGGATCCAAGATCTGCATAGGTCATTTCTGGTTCAGAACTGCATGCAGAAAAAATGGCTAGAGTTGCGATCAAAGTTAATATATTTAACTTATTTTTCATTTTTACTCTCCGTTAAAATTAAATGAACATTTAGTATCTCTCCAAAAAAGAGTGCGATCAAGTTAGTTGAAGAAAGAATTGTGAAAACTAAGAAAAATCTAAAGATTCATTAATGATCTAATTTTTTCCTTCAAAGGCTCCAGATGTGGGTTAGGACCATTCTGGAAAATCTTATTTAACATTTCTTCGTGATCTGGATAATCCAAAATTCCTTTTTGATAACTGTCTCTGGACTTTAGTTTTTGCCAGTAATTTGAAACCTTCGGCAATTCTGGCATCTCAAGAATTTGGCCTAACTTCATCTCTTCCAATCTATGAAAACAACTCATCAAATTAATGTCAGCGTGACTAAACTCTCCTAACAAAAAACTCTCTGGGCTGAGATTTTTTTCTAAGTACATCATTTCTTTTGAGAATCCCTTATAAACCATTGGCCCAATCCTTTTTTTAATTGAAGAAAAATACATCATTATAAATGCGGTCTTACGCTCGCGTCGGGGATGCTTAAATAAAATTCGTAATATTGAACTAAACTTTAAATTCTTGATTAAATCCTCAATTAATCCAGTGGAAAATAAAGGAATTATGGTTCCCAAACTTTTACCCATCGCCACGCCTTCAGTGACGGTGGTGTCTTGTACCCAGTTTTTTAATTCGTTTCTTTTTTCCGGATCTTTTGGCCAAAGATTGATATCGTTGGTTCCATTTAATTCATCAATTCTTTCGATGATGTAAGCACTGTCTCGAATGATTTCTTCGTCCCATTTTAAAACTGGAACTACTCCAGTGGGATTCACATTTTTTAAAAAGTCGTTGGTTAGATTTCCAGCTTCATCGCTGTGATCGCATAATTTTATGCGTTCGCTTTCGAAATTTAGACCCTTTTCATAGAGAGCGACTCTTACCATTTGGCTACATAAGGACCAATGAGCGTGATACAACTTGAGTTCTGGCATTTTGATTTTTAATAGTTTACTTACAAATATCCATTTAATGATATATTAAAATTTTACTGAGCTTATGTTGGATAAAATTTTTC
>QCAB01000028.1 GCA_003282105.1 SAR86 cluster bacterium AG-339-G14 | reverse complement strand
AAAATAATCTCTCCAATGGACATTTTGCTAGATTAGTTTCAAAAGTTAAAAATGAAGATTTTGCGGGGTTATTGATTAGACTAAACACCCCTGGAGGTAGTGGTTTTGCTTCTGAAAGCATAAGACAAGAAATTCTTGAGCTAAAAAAAACCGGTCTACCAATAATTATATCTATGGCGGACATCGCGGCTTCAGGTGGGTATTGGATATCTGCTGACGCAAATGAAATTTGGGCATCTCCCTTTAGTTTAACTGGGTCAATTGGCGTATGGACTGCGGTTCCAAATTTTGAGCGAAGTTTAAATGAAATTGGTGTAATTTATGATGGGATAAGTACTACAAGTTTCAATCCATCTTTAATCAAGAAGCCAGATGTAAACTCAAGTTTACTCCTGCAGAATCTCGTCGATTCTGCATATGAGGATTTTTTAGACCTAGTTTCTAAAGGTAGAGCTCTTGATAGAAGCTATACAAATTCAATATCGCAAGGAAAAGTTTGGGATGCTTTTAATGCTAAAGAAATAGGACTAATTGATCAAATAGGTTCTCAAAGAAATGCACTAGATAGATTAGCCGAATTAGCTAATATAAATGATTACTCTATTGAGATTATTGAAAGTGAAAAAAACTATTTTGATCAGATTGAAAACTATTTTTCAGGTATTTTTTTTAACTACTCGGATTATTTTAATGGAGAAAAGTTCGGTTACTCTATAAAAAATATTATAGATAATAAGAAGCCATTTCCATTTCAAATAAACCTACTATGCTTGGAATGCATTAAAGACTAGTGAATTTTTTTATTAGAGGAATAGTTATATTTTTCTTCTGTTCTAATGAAATTTTGTCAAGTTTAATGGAAAGTTCTATCAAATCATTTAAATTTCTTGAATATCGTTTAAGAATAAAATCAATCGACTGCTCGTTCATTAACAATCCTCTTTTTTTTAAAAAATTAATGACTATAATTTTTTTGTCATCATCTGATAAAACAGGAAAATCTACATGCAAACTGGAAGATAATCTGGAGTTTAAATCATCCAATTTAATTACTTGAGGTCCTTGCAGTGAATTATTAAAAAAAACTTTTATTTTTTTTTCTTTTGAAAAGTTAAATAAATTAAAAAGTTTTTTTTCCCCTTCTTCTGAATTAAAAAGATGATTATATCCATCCATAAAAATTATTTCCCCTTCTTCAACTTTAAGATTTATCGAGGGAATGCTTTCCTTTAGAGAGAAATAAATGCATTTGTGTTTAGTATTAAGATAATTGTAAAAAGCAAAAAAGAAAAAAGATTTAGCAATATCCTCTTTTCCTAAAAATATTGCTAAATGGTCATCGCCTTTTAAAAAATTTTCACATCTGATTGAGATCTCTCGAAAGAAACTACATGATTTCAGATCATCTAGCTGTATAGATTCTTCAAATTTTAAACTTAAAGTTTGCTGTTCCATGGTTAAAAAATTTTTTTATAAAGACTAAATCCTGGGTCTCTAAAATAGTCAAATAAACTAAGAAAGACCGAAGTAATAAGTACAAAAATAACAGTTAGATTTACAAATGAATTATCAAATAAATTAGCAGAAGAAAGAATCACTAAGCCCAGAAAAATTAATAAAAAAGTTGTATAGACTTTTCCTGAGAAATGAGTTTTCACCTTGTATGGACTTAGAAGAATTGTAGCTAATATGTAACCAACTACTGCAATCATATCTCTTCCTAAAACTAAGTAAGCAATCCATAGATCAACTTTACCTGCAATGGTTAAAGAAATTAAAGTTGCAATGATTAAAGTTTTGTCAGCAATAGGGTCAGCAATCATACCAAATTCGGATGTCGCTTCTAATTTTCGGGCTAGAAAACCATCAAAAAAATCTGATATTCCGGCAAGTATGAAAAAAATTATTGCTAGTAAAAATTGATTTTCAATAATGCTTATCACTATGGGATAGACCAAAAAAAAACGAAATAGAGTTAAAAAATTAGGAAGAAAATTAAGCATTTATTCAAAGATTAAAGACAATTTATCAGACTCTAGGTTTTCCAATCTAAGAGATGGGTAATTAATAAAAAGTTTTTCTAATTGCTTATAGTTACCAATTAGCAAGGAAGTTAAATTAACTTCTTCAAATGATAAATAATTTATTTTTAAATCAGAAAGAATTATTATTTTTTCAAGCTCACTTAATACAAATCTATATTCATCTAAATTAGATATATTTTTGATATTTATATTGTAAGGAATTGGATCTTTGGAGTTAATTTTTAAGATATATTGCTCTAATAACTCATCAACCACCTTATTAAAGGCTTTAACAGGATTTAAACTTTTTGAAAAATCTAGATTTGAATTCAATTGGGATTTAATTGGCACATAGCAACTTTCCTTTTCTACTGTTACTCTGCAGTAAAAAAAACTATCTCCCACATATCTTTTAGAAAGATACAGAAAATCATTATTTTTGTCTCTGTCAGCGATTTTAAATGAAACTAAATCATTAGAGTCTAGTAATGGAAAAATAATTTTCACATTTCTTTCATTAGAAACTTGGGTCAACTTATCCTTAATAGAATTACATTTTTCATTAACTTTATTGAAGGAGCTTATTGAAGTTAAATCCCTGTCACATAAGATCCAAACGATTAAGGTAGTTTTAATTTCAGATGAGACATTGTAATTATTAGATATAAGAAATTTTCTTAATAACTTTGCGTCTACTGTAATTCTATTTTTTTTTGTGCCCTCTTCATCAAAAGAGCTATATTCTTTTATGAAATCTTTTGCGTTGATAGAATTAAAAAACTTTTTATTTTTTATATAAGTTTCTTGATTTCCAAGAATCTTAAGAAGAGAATTTTTTTAAAGCTTCATCAAAGTAATAAGTTTGATTTGTATCAGAGACATCTATTACAAATTCATGTTGATCTGGAAGAGATGAATGAATAGTTCCTGAGAAAATGACAAATAAAAAAATCCTAAATGAAATATTTAATTGAAACATCTTAGTTTCAATTATAATGATTAAATAAACCGTTAGTTTGATTTAAATTGTCCTCACAAAAAAAAATCTCCTATAAAAAATCTGGCGTTGATATTGCTAAAGGAGAAAAACTAGTAGAAAAGATAAAGCCTATAGCCAAAGCTACTTTCCGAAAAGAAGTTATAAATGAAATTGGTGGATTCTCTTCCTTGATGTCCATACCGAAAAAATATAAAAATCCTGTTTTGGTAAGTTCTACAGATGGAGTTGGTACAAAAATAGAAATAGCTGAAATGATGAAAAATCATACAACAATAGGAATTGATTTAGTGGCAATGTGTGTAAATGACCTTATAACTTCCGGAGCAGAGCCACTATTTTTTTTAGACTATTTAGTAACTGATAAAATAAATATAAATAAATCTAAAGAGATAATTTCTGGCATAGCAAATGGATGTAAGGAGTCTAATTGTTCTCTAATTGGAGGAGAAACAGCAGAACACCCAAAAAACTTTCTTAAAGGTAAATATGATTTAGCAGGCTTTTCTGTTGGAATAATTGAGAAAGAGAATTTAAAAAAAGAAAAATTAAGATCAGGAGATATTCTGGTAGGACTTAAATCTTCTGGGCTTCATTCAAATGGTTTTTCTTTAGTGAGAGAACTCATAAAGCTAAAAAAAATATCATTAAATAGTAAATTTGGCTCCTCTTCTCTCGGAAAAACTCTTTTAAAACCAACAAAACTGTACGTTAATGAAATATTACAACTTTCAAATAAAGTTAAGATTAAAAATATGGCACATATAACCGGAGGGGGATTAATAGGTAATTTAGAGAGAATAGTGCCGAAAAATTATAGTTTTGAAGTATCTAGCAAAGATTTGTTCTTCTTTCATAAAAAATTATTTTCTCACTTAATGGAAAAGTCGGGATTGACAGATATTGAAATGTTGAAAACTTTTAATTGCGGATATGGAATGGTTATTATAATTGGACAGGGAGATTTAAAGAAAACAATAATAAATTTGAATAAACTTAAACAAAAATTTCGTGTTTTAGGGAAAGTGACACGAAAAATAGAAGAATCAAAAATTAAATTTATTTAATAAGTAAAATGGATTCTTTTAATATTGCAGTATTTGCTTCTGGTAATGGTTCTAACCTGCAAAGTCTTTTAGAAACTAAAAAGTTGAATAATGAAGATTCTATTGATGTTTCAGTTGTATTTTCAAATAAACTTGATGCTTATGCTCTTAAACGAGCAGAAAAAAATAACATACCCTTTTTCTCTGTTAACCCCGCTTCTTTCGAAAATAGAGAAAAATTTGATGCCGCTGTCTTAGATAAACTGAAAACTTTCAATTTTGATTTAATTGTTTTAGCAGGATATATGAGAATTTTAAGTAAAGAATTTTTAAGGGAATTTGAAGGGAAAATAATCAATCTTCATCCATCTTTACTTCCAAAGTATCCTGGTTTAAACACACATCAGAAAGTTGTTGATAATAAAGACTCTCATCATGGAGCTACAGTGCATTTTGTGGACGAAGGTCTCGATACAGGACAAATAATTGGATTTAGTAAATTCAAAATAAAAGAATATGAAATTCACCATTTAGAAGCAAAAGTTCACGAAATAGAACACAAACTTTTACCTTTAATCTGTAGTCTAATAAAAAATAAACGTCTAAAGTTTAAAAATAATGTGCTTGAAATCGATAATATTGAATATCCTGACGGTAAAGAATTTAATTTTTAATTTCTTTTTAGTTTTTAATTTACACGCTTATGGTTTTTCTTTGAGTGAGTATAAAAATTTTTATTCTACCGACGGAGCGCAAGTTATAGAGTCCTTAGAAAAGATTGACGATAAATATTGGTCAATGGAATCGAATGCTGAACATTCGCTATTTAATTTTTATCAAAAATCAATTTTTTATATTGAAAACGATCAGATTTATTTGGTTGAAATGCAAAGGAACTTGAGAGCTTTTGGCGGACTAAGAAAAGAAAAACAGGAGTATAAAATTAATCAAGAAACAAAAGAAGTTGAATATGTCTTTAATAAAAAGACAGGAAAGTTTAATTTTGATGAGTTTTTGCATGGGAATTTAACTCTTCAGCTTCAATTAAAATTTGATTTAGATTCAAATAAAATTCCTTTAATCAATAAGTATTATTTTTTAGACAAAGGAAAAATAAAATCAAAAAAATTCACGACAGAATTTAACGATGAAGAAGATAATCCACCGTCCTTTAAAATAACAGAAATTAGAGATGATGATAGAGCTTACAGTCTATGGTTCAAGGATGATGAATATTTAACAACCTTCAAAATTTTCAATGATTTTGGAGCTAGGACTGCAGTTTGGAAGCTTGATCAATCTAAGCCTTTGGAAGAGTAACTCCTTTTTGTCCTTGATATTTGCCCCCGCGATCTTTGTAACTAATTTCACAAGTCTCATCTGATTCGAAAAACAACATTTGAGCAACTCCCTCATTTGCATAAATTTTGGCTGGTAAACTAGTTGTGTTAGAAAATTCTAAAGTTACATGGCCCTCCCATTCTGGTTCAAGAGGCGTCACGTTCACAATGATACCGCACCTAGCATAAGTAGACTTTCCTAGGCACACAGTTAAAACGTTTCTTGGAATTTTAAAGTATTCAATCGTACTTGCTAGAGCAAACGAATTAGGGGGAATAATGCATTCAGGACCTTCAAAATCTACAAAACTATCTGAATCAAAATTTTTTGGATCTACTGTTGCTGAATTTATATTAGTAAAAATTTTAAATTTTTCAGAACATCTAACATCATATCCATAACTAGATAGTCCATAAGAAATTAATTTATTATTATCTTTATTTTTTCTAACTTGATTAGGTTCAAAAGGATTTATCATTTCTGATTCTGAAACATTCCTTTTAATCCAACTGTCTGATTTTATACTCATTGACTTAATCTTTACTTAGCTCT
>QCAB01000027.1 GCA_003282105.1 SAR86 cluster bacterium AG-339-G14 | reverse complement strand
ACATTATTAACGAAGAAATTAAACCTCTTAGAGAAAAGTTTGATGAGCTTGTCAGTAAACCAGAACTTGTTGAAGAGATATTGATTGAGGGTGAAAATAAAGCCAGAAAAAAAGCTGAAATAAAAATAATAGAAATAAGAGAAAAAGTAGGAATAAAAGCTTTAAATGGATAAAAAAAAAGAGCTTTTAAAATACCCAATTAATAACAAGTATACCTTGCTTGGTATGGAGTTTTTGAGACTCCACAATCACGGCCAATCTTTGATTATAAGAACAAAATTTTCTGATTCTTTTGAGAAACATAACTACGATTTTTTAATAGACAGTCTTTTAAAAGAAGAATTCGTAAACTTTCAGTTGACGGATTTTATGTTTGCTAGGGCTAAAGGATTCCATGGTCCTTTTTCAACGAAGAAATTAAGTAGTAAATCCTATACTAAAATTCAATCAGATGATTTTTTATCTTTCGTAACAGAAATCGTAACTTCTGAGAGACAACAAACCCCAAATATTTCAAAAGACATATATGAGAAATTAGAATCTTTCTTATCAATAATTTTACAAGAAAATTCAATCACTTTTTTTTTAAGACAGAACAAAATTAGAAAATCTAAAGACAAAAATGAATTTGATCACGAATGGTCTCACGCATTAAACGAATACTATGAATTTTTGATATTTAATCCTTCTACTGATGAGCTATTCGTTTTAGTTTTAGCCTATGACTAATTTCTCACAAAAACCAGATAAATCTATTTGGTATTTAGCAGCTGCAGTTGCGTGTATTGGAGCTGGGCAATCAACAATCTTTATTTTGATTCCCGCAGAGGTAAGAGCAATGGGTTTTAACGAATTTCAAGTGGGTATAATTTTTTCAATCTCTGCAATCGCTTGGATGATTTTTAGTCCTTTTTGGGGGGGTCTGAGTGACAAGTTTGGCAGAAAGTGGATTTTTTTAATTGGAATTTTTGGTTTTTCTTTATCTATGATTTCTTTTGCTGCGATTATTTCATCCGCGAATAATAACTTGATACCCTTTGCGCTAATTTTGCCACTATTGATAGCTACTAGATTGATAAATGGATTATTTGGCAGTGCAGTGAGGCCGGCTGCTGGAGGAAGAATAGCAGACATAACTTCTCCTGAAACTAGAGCGGCAGGATTCGCAAGATTTGACGCTGGCTGGCAGCTTGGCGTTGTCACAGGACCCATTCTTATTGGCATTCTCTTATCAATTTTTAACAATAACCTTTTTATTCCATTTCTTTTCGTTGCTTTGCTTGGAATTTTTATAGGTTTTTACAATTTTGCACAAATGAGTGAAGCTGAAGAAGTTTTGAATGAAGAAAAAATCGAGTCACAAAAAAAAATAAATATGTTTGATTCAAGAGTTTGGCCTTCTCTTGTAGTTGCGTCTTTCATGGGACTATCAAACGCAGGATTGGTATTGACGAGTTCAATATTTGTTAAAGATGTAATTTTAACTAATCAATTAGAAATTTATTCTACTGTAGCCATTGGATTTTCAATCGTAGCTTTATCCTCTATGTTTTCGCAGTTAGTGATTGTGCAAAATTATCGAATATCTCCATTGAGTCTAATTAAATGGGGGCTTTTTATAGTTTTTTTAGGGTTTTTGAGTCTTTCTCAAGCTTCTTCCATTCCTGGATTATATTTAGGATTAATGCTGAAGGGCTTTGGCATGGGGTTAGCTAGAGCCGGAAATGTAACAATGCTTTCTTTATCCGTTTCAAAAGATGAACAGGGAACAGCAAATGGGCTATTAAATATGGTTTTTCCTATTGGGCATATTCTGGTTCCAATTGTAATAATGCCATTGTATATAATTTCTCCTGAATTTCCTTATCTTTTACTTTCTTCTCTGGCAATCCTTTTAATTATATTTATACTTTCTAATCAAAAAAAATATTATAGCGTGGAGAAAATTAATGTTTGATAAAAATTTATTTAGTGGAAAAAGAATCTTGGTAACAGGTGGCGGAAGCGGTTTAGGAAAGGAAATGTCAAAGCATTTTCTTAATCATGGCGCTGAGGTCATTATCTGTGGAAGAAGGGACGAGGTCTTACAAAATACTGTCAAAGAATTAACAGATGAAACTAAAGGAAAAATTTCCTCTCACAGTTTAGACATAAGAGATTCAATGGCGATAGAAGACACAGTTAGTAATATCTTTGATGAAGCCCCAATTGATGGATTGGTTAATAACGCCGCTGGAAACTTTATTAGTAGAACTCAAGATCTTTCACCAAATGGATTTAATGCCATCGCTTCAATTGTCTTCCATGGAACATTCAATATGACTAACACTGTTGGAAAAAAATGGATCGAATTGAAAAGACCTGGGACTATTCTATCAATTACTACAACTTGGGTTTGGACAGGCTCACCTTTCGTTGTGCCTTCAGCAATGTCCAAGTCTGGAATAAATGCAATGACCAAATCACTAGCAGTAGAGTGGGGCCCAAATAATATAAGGTTAAATTGCATAGCGCCTGGACCTTTTCCGACAGAAGGCGCTTGGTCAAGACTTAGCCCTGAAACCGAAAGTACAGAAGGTGCTATGGATCAAAGTTCAATGTCATCCAACCCAATGGGTAGAGTTGGGGAAATGAGTGAATTAGGAAATTTAGCTACTTTTTTAATGGCAGATGGATGTGACTATTTAACCGGACAAACCATTGCCATTGATGGAGGAGCTTACCTTTCTGCAGGGGGGACTTTCTCTAGTTTAGGGAAACTTGGCGATGAGGACTGGACAAACATAAGAGAAACCATTAAAAAAACTAATGAAAAAGACAAAAAAATGAGGTCTTAGAAAAAATAGGAGAAAAATCATGTCAAATGAAACAATTCAGGAAATGGAAAATGCTCTTAAACTTCAAAAAAAACTTTATGTTGAAGAAGGAATTCCAAGCGCAGAACTAAGAAAAGATCGATTAGCAAGGTCTATAGACATGCTAAAAAAATACCATGAGGAAATACTCTCAGCAATTACAGCAGATTTTGGTAGCAGAGATCCCAGAGCAGGCTTCATGTCAGAAATTATGAGCACGATAGGTTCATTAAACTATGCTAAAGAAAACGTAAAAAATTGGATGAAAGACGAAAAACGAAAAAGTAATCCCTCCCAACCTTTTGTTGTAAGAACTTTAATGGGATTGCTAGGAGCTAAATCAAAAATTAAGTATCAACCACTAGGTACTGTCGGTGTTATCAGCCCTTGGAACTTCCCTATAAACTTAGTACTAGCACCTCTTGGTACGATTTTTGCGGCAGGTAATAGAGTAATGATCAAGCCTTCCGAATTCACTCCAGAAACTTCTGAACTAACTAAAAAAATGTTTCAAGAGTATTTTGATTCTTCTGAAGCTGCAGTTTTTACAGGTGGAACAGACGTTGGGGCGGCTTTTAGTTCTCTTCCTTTTGACCACCTTTTATTTACTGGAAGTACTAATACAGGGAAACTAGTTATGAAATCTGCTGCCGAAAATTTAGTTCCCGTAACTCTAGAATTGGGTGGAAAATCTCCTGTGATAGTTGACGATGATGCAGATATGAAATCAGCAACCACCAGAATAATGAGAGGAAAGACAATGAATGCCGGACAGATTTGTTTGGCACCAGATTACGTTATGGTGCCCAAAGGTAAATCAGAAGAATTTTATGAAAAATCGAAAGAAGCAATAGAAAAATCTTTCGAGACTCTAAAATATAATCCTGACTATACTTCCGTAATCAACGAAAAACATTATGAAAGGCTAAATGATTTAATTGAGGATGCAAAAGCGAAGGGTGCGGACGTAAAAGTAATCAATCCTGCCGATGAGGATTTTTCTCAACAAGAAGTTCACAAAATTCCTCCCACTCTCATCATGAACCCAACAGACGATATGCAAATCATGAAAGAAGAAATTTTTGGACCAGTGTTGCCTGTAAAAGAGTACGAAAATTTTCAAGAAACAATTAATTACGTCAATTCCAAAGACAGACCACTAGGGCTTTACTACTTTGGAAAGAATAAAGAAAGAGAAGAAAAAGTACTAAACAATACTATCTCTGGAGGGGTTACTATTAATGATGTAATTTGGCACATCGGTCAAGAGGACTTACCTTTTGGAGGTGTAGGACCAAGTGGAATTGGTAACTATCATGGATTTGATGGTTTTAAAACTTTTAGTCATGCCAAAGCAATTTATCGACAGTTTTCAGCAGACCTCTTGGCTCCAATGATGCCGCCTTATTCTGGTAAGCAGTTTGAATCCACTAAAGAACAAACTCTGAAATAGTAGATTTAAAAAAATCTAATGATGTCGAAAGATTTATCTTTTTTCATAGCCATTAGATTTCTAAGATCCCGAAAGCAAGGATTTCTTTCCTTTGTTACAGCTTTAGCATTTTCGTGTGTTGCACTTGGAGTTGCTGTCTTGATTGTTGTGACCTCTGTAATGAATGGATTTGAAACAGAATTAAGAGAAAGAATCTTAAAAACTATTCCACATGCTTCTATTGAGGGTATTCAACCAATAAAAGACTGGCGATCTATATATTCAAAATTAAAAAAAAATGAAGATATTGTTGGTTTGGCTCCTTTCATTGAAAGTCAATCTTTGCTCTCGTATAAAGGAGAAGTTTTTGGAACAAAAATCTTTGGGATTCTTCCAGAATACGAAACGTCAGTTTCAGTGGTCGAAGATTTCATGTTGCAGGGTTCTTTTGATTCATTAAAAGAAAATTCTTTTAATATTATTTTAGGCCTTTCTCAAAGTAGAAAGCTAAATGTAGGTATTGGTGACGAAATAGCTTTAATGATTCCAGACGCCAACGCAACATTTGCAGGGTATTTCCCTAAGATTAAAACTTTTACTGTTTCAGGAATTTTTAGAGTTGGTTCTCCAGAGTTGGATCAAACCAATTCATTTATAAATCTAAGTGATGCGGCAAAATTAATGTCATTGGACCAGAAGGTCCATGGAATAAGGTTGAAGTTTAATGATTTATTTAAAGCAACTTCACTATCTTGGATCGCATTAGGAGAAGCTGAAACGCAAACGGACGAATTATTAATTTCTAAAGATTGGACTAATACTTATGGATCTCTTTTTGAAGCAATTATGCAAGAAAGAGTTCTAGTGGGACTTCTTCTTTTTTTAATAATAGTTGTTGCTGCCTTCAACATCATTTCTATGTTGGTAATGATGATAAACGATAAAAGATCGCAACTCGCAATACTTAAGACAATTGGAATGTCGAATTACGAAATTCAAAAAATATTTGTTTATTTAGGTTCTATAATTTCTATTATTGGCACATTCATTGGGTTGATTTTAGGGCTATTGCTAACCTATTTTCTTTCAACTGATTATATGGAAGCTTTAATGAGCTTTCTTATGAGAGATTCGTATTTTATAGATTATTTTCCTACCGATGTAAGGTGGTTCTGGGTATTTATGATTTTGTTCGCATCTTTGATAACTACAATTTCTGTTTGTTTGTATCCAGCTAGACTCGCGTCAAAAATTTATCCATCGCAGGTATTGAGAAATGAATAAAGTATTTGCTGCGGAGCAATTAAGTAAAACTTTTGATCCAGATACGTCTCCAATACATGCAGTAAAAGATGTAAGTCTTGAAATTTTTGAAAACGAAATAATCGTCTTAACTGGTAGATCTGGCTCAGGAAAATCAACTTTGCTTCATCTTTTGGCTGGTTTGGAAAAAAAAACTTCTGGCTCTATATTCTTTAAAGAAAATGATTATGACAAACTAAAGCCTAATGAATTAACTTGTTTGAGGAGAACTGAAATGGGGTTTGTTTATCAATTCCATTATTTATTAAATGAACTTTCAGCTCAAGAAAATGTTTCTTTGCCTTTAAAATTAAATAACGTAAATCACGACAGAGCAATCCTAGCCTCTATTGAGATTTTGGATTCACTTGGTTTGGGGCATCGAATAGATCATAAACCAAGTGAATTATCAGGCGGAGAAAAACAAAGAGTTGCAATAGCGAGATCACTAGTTCATTCGCCAAGTTTAGTAATTTTAGACGAGCCTACTGGAGACTTAGACACGCAGACATCATTAGAAGTCATAAACTCTTTGAAAAAATTTGTTAGCGACAAAAAATCTTCTCTATTAATTGCAACTCATGATGACAATTTTCAAAAAATAGCCGACCGAAAATTAATGATGGATTCGGGCATAATAGAATAAATGAGCTATATAATTTTATCAGGTGGAGTAATAATTTGGCCCATCATTTTATTATCAATAATTTCTTTAGCCATTGTTTTTGAAAAAACTTGGAATCTAGCTAGAGACATTATTTTGCCAAAGAATCTCAGAGAAAATTTAATATTTCAAATTTCTGAGAATGTTATTTCAGAAAAAAAAATAAAAAAAATGTCAAACGACTCGGTCCTTGGAAATATTTTTGCAAGCTTACTGAATGAAAAGGTAAGAGATAAATCAAATTTGAGAATGAGAGCTGAGGAAGCCGGGA
>QCAB01000026.1 GCA_003282105.1 SAR86 cluster bacterium AG-339-G14 | reverse complement strand
AACATACTAATGGTTAAGTAAGGCGCACTAAAACCCACACCCAATGAAAAGAAAATTAAAATTGAATAGAAGTTTGGTTGCGTCAAAGCAAGACCTAAAGCAGAACCCATAAATGGAGCCGTGCAGGGAGTCGCAACAGCAACTGCTAAAATGCCTGTTGCAAAGGAATTGTTATAAGAAGTTGTTCTTGCTTGCATTCCAAAATTTCCAAGAAAATTTGGAAAACTAAAAACACCTAGAAAATTCAAAAATAGACCTACAAATAAATACATTAACAGAGTTACAAATATCGGAGACTGTAGTTGAAATCCCCAGCCTATCTCTTCGCCTAAAATTTTCAGAAACAAAATAAAAATTCCAATAAGAAGAAAAGATAAAGTAGAACCAAAAGAAAAAGACAATCCGTGTAAAAATACTTGTCTTTTATTGTTTGCAATTTCAATAAAATTAAATATTTTCAGAGCAATCACTGGAAAAACGCAAGGCATTAAGTTCAATAATAATCCTCCCAAGAAAGCAGAAAATAAAGTGATCATTAGATTCAAGGAATTTAAACTATCAGAAGTTAAAAATGGATTTGTGGAAAAATAATACGACTCTAAAATATTTTCGTCCTTAAATGTAATCACTCCCTTAACGCTTGAATTAGAGTTATTTAATTTAGATTTTTCTACTGCGTGATAAAAAGAATTTTCTTCAAATTTAGTTTTTTGTTCCGCAGTGTGATTTATTAGATTTTGATCATAAGGAAAGAAATAAACCTCTGTATTAATCAACTTAGAATCTACTTTTCCTGTAAGTAATATTTCTCCTTTTTCTTTCAATACTTTGATTGAAGAGGGAAGTTTCTTTGGTAACTTTTTTTGTTTTTCTAAAAGCTCAGAATTTTTATTACTGAGTTTGTAATCATTGATTTTTAAAAATGTTGTTTCTATTGAAGCAGATTGTGGAAGGCATACATCTTCACAAGCCAACCAATTAGATTTTAAAAAAATCTGCTCTGAAGATAATAAATCTCTTTCTACAGTAAGATTAAATAGCACTGTTACTTCTTCATTGTAACCATATGTCATTAAAGGCGGATAAGGGATAATTTCTGGAGAGGGCCATTTCGGGTTAGAAATTTTAACTCCTTCAGGTAATTTCCATTCAAAACTTGCCTTTTCTCCTGAATCTCCAGGATTTATCCAATATGTATGCCATCCTGGATCTAATCTGAATTTAACTCCCAAGAGGTAAGTATCTTCAGAAGTTTTGATGATGTCCTCAGCAAGAATCTCTATCGTAGAGTTTGATGCAGCTCCTATTTGACTCCCAAAAATTAAATTTGGAAATAATAGAAAAAATAAAAGAAAATTTTTATGAACTGCCATAGTTTGAACTAACAGTCTGTAGATTAAAACCAGCTAGTTTGGAGACTTTATTTATTTTTTGGTCATTAGGAGTATTAAAAATAATTTCCTTGGATGAAGGGGTAATTAACCAATTTCCAGAGAGGATTTCGGTTTCTAATTGTCCCTCACTCCAACCAGTGAAACCAAAAGATACTAAAAACTTTTCTGGTCCATCATCATTCAGAATTGATTTGATTAACTCTACGTCTTGAGAAACAGAAACTTCATCATTAATCTTTATGAGTGGCTTGAACCTATCGTCTTCAGAATAAAGGACGTAAACTGACATGGGTTGGACAGGCCCCCCGAGAACGATTTTTCCAGAATTGAGTTTGGCTTCCAATTTCGAGCTTATTGAAGAAAAAAAATCAGTTAATTTAATTTCCACAGTCCTATTGATTATTAGTCCATAAGATCCTTTATTATCATTTGCACATAGATAAATTAGACTATTATTAAAATAATCATCATTGCTTTCAGGCGCGCAATAATAAAGAAATTTATCTTTGAGGGAATTATTCATTATTAGTATGTTAGATTTCTAATTATAAATGTCTAATATCTTTTTTAATTGATATTTATATATATGATTTCTTGTAAAATTATCAATATTAAAAAAATTAATGAGAAATATAATCCCTAATCATTTGCTAGAGAAACATCAGGCTAAATTACTAAAGCGTAATATCTATGACGCAGATGATTTAAAGCTGTTAAAGAAATCCATCAAGTCATTATTGGATGAAAAAAACGGGGTCTTAATTTCTCATTACTATGTCGATAAAGAAATACAAGAATTAACAGAAGATTTGGGCGGTTGCGTTTCAGATTCGCTACAAATGGCTAAGTTTGGACAAAATAGCGAAGCAGACTTACTCGTGGTTTCTGGAGTAAAGTTTATGGGGGAAACGTCAAAAATTTTAAGTCCAGAGAAAACCATTCTAATGCCTACTCTTGAAGCCACTTGTTCTTTGGATCTAGGATGTCCCGAGGAAGATTTTAAGAAATTTTGTGAAGAACACCCAGACCGCGAAATAGTCGTCTATGCTAATACTTCAGCTGAAGTAAAAGCATTGGCAGATTGGGTAGTTACATCTAGCATTGCATTAGAAGTCGTCGAACACTTGCATAGCCAAGGAAAAAAAATCATATGGGCGCCTGATAAGCATTTAGGAAAGTACATCGAAGATTATACTGGTGCAGATATGATTTTGTGGGATGCATCTTGCATAGTTCATGATGAGTTTAAGTATCAAGGGTTATCAGATATGAAGAAATTACATCCCGATGCCGGAGTATTAGTTCATCCAGAATCACCGATGGAGGTCATAAAGTTAGCAGATGCAGTTGGCTCTACTTCTCAAATTTTGCAAGCAGCAAAAAACTTAGATTTTAATAAATTTATTGTTGCTACTGACAAAGGTATTTTTTATCAATTAGAAAAAAATAATCCTAAAAAAGTTTTTTTCGAGGCGCCTACTGCAGGAAATGGTGCACAATGTAAGAGTTGTTCTCAATGCCCTTGGATGGGTCTTAATTCACTAGAAAATCTAGAGAAAACTCTTCTTGATATGAAAAACATTATTAATGTTTCAGAAAAAACAATTCAAAAAGCACAAATATCTTTAAATAGAATGACTTCTTTTAAGTTATGAATTTTGATGCAGTAAAAAAGAACGTAAGAGTTGCGCTCAAAGAAGATAGTGTTAGACAAGATCTATCTATAAAAGCAATAACGAAGTTTTCAAAAAAGATTGTTTCAGCAGAACTTATCATCAGAGAAAAGGCGATTATTTCTGGAAAGGCTTGGCTCGAAGAAAGCTTTAAACAAATAGACCCAACAATAAAGGTTTCCTGGAGATATAAAGAGGGTAGAGAGGTTCCAAAAAACTCTATAGTCGCTAAGATAACTGGAAATCCTAAAGCGATACTTTCAGCAGAAAGAACCGCGCTCAATTTTTTACAGTTTATGTCAGGAATATCGACAAAAACTGCTTTGATTAAATCTAAAATAAAAAATAAAAAAATCAAATTATTAGATACAAGAAAAACTATTCCTGGGATGAGAGCAGAACAAAAATATGCTACTAAAATTGGCGGCGCAACCAATCATAGATTTGATTTGTCGGACGGTTTGATGATCAAAGATAATCATATTTTTGCCACAGACGGACTTAACAATATCTCTTTTAAAAAAAATTTTAATAGAGGTAAATTTCTTGAAATTGAAGTTAAAAAACTATCGCAATTGAAAGATGCTTTGAGATTGAAGCCAGATGTTATTATGTTAGACAATTTCTCTAAAACGTCTATTAAAAAAGCTTTGAAAATAATTAATACCCAAACCAAAATAGAAATTTCTGGAATAAAAAATGAATCTCATTTAAGAGAGGTTTCAAATATGAATGTTGATTTTATTTCCTTAGGAGATCTAACTAAAAATATCAAGGCTATAGATTTCTCATTAAACTTCATTAAATGAGAATCTTTTTAATTTTTTCTCTACTATTTATTTTTTTTTCATGTTCTGATGATCAAATTTCTCAAATAAATTTTCCTAACAAACCTTTTATAGAATTTGATTGGTGTAATTATAAGACTAATTATGATGCCGATGATTTAGTAGAAATATTTATAGATTACAAAAATATTTTACAAAATAGAAATTTGAGTAGCTCCTATTTAGACCCTCTTTTTGAACCTGAAGATTATAATTTTATTAAAATGGATGGATTTGAAAATAAAGGAGATTATTTAGAATTCTTGAATTTTAAAGAAAGTAATTCTTATAGGAGATGGCAAAGAAAATTTAATGAGGTGGCTTCTTGTAGTGAATCAGAAAAGCAATTTTTTTATGATTTTTCTAATAAAAAGATAGATGCTGTCAAGCGAAGAAATAATAGTATGGAAATGTCATTTTGTAAAAAATTACCCAACGTTGAATTAAGTCAAATTGTCGATAATTTAGAAGTTTTAGAAACAAATAATGAATTAGATATTTATATTCTTTCACCTGAGATTTTAAACGATTATTACGATTATCTCTTTTTATTACTGTTTGAAAATGACAGAGTAATTGAAGAAGATTTTATTTCTGAAAATTTTGGTTTCTTAGTAAATTGCCAAATTCCATTCACTAAACTAAATGAAAAAAAGATTAGTTTTGATAATTATCCATTAATTTAAATCAATAATTGAAAAAACAAATACCCAATGAAGATATAAGATTAAAAATTATGAATTTACTATCAAGGAGAGAGCACTCTGAAAAAGAAATTTATATGAAATTAATTAAATTTGTTGAATCCAAAACCAGACTAAATGATGAAATTGAAAAGCTAAAAAATGAAGGTCTGTTGTCAGATGCCAGGTTTTCAGAAGCTTATATGAGATCAAGGTTTAATTCAGGATTTGGACCAGTTAGGATTAAATACGAATTAAGTAAAAAAGGTGTTAACAAAATATTTATTGACAGGGCTTTGATAGAAACGGATTTAGATTGGGACCAAAAAAATGACTGATGAATATAAAAAAAAATGTGATTCAAAAAGTACTGAAGATCAAAACTTTTTAAAAATTTCAAAATTTCTCTTGTACAGAGGTTTTGATCTTGAAAAAATATCTAAACTAAAAAAATAAATTGAGTTATCTAGTTTTAGCAAGAAAATGGCGGCCAAAAACTTTTACGGAAGTTGTTGGTCAAGATCATATAGTTCAAGCGTTAAAAAATTCTTTAAAAAATGATATGCCTCACCAGGCATTTTTATTCACTGGAACAAGGGGAGTTGGCAAGACTTCACTGGCTAGAATTCTCACTAAAGCTTTAAATTGTGAACATTTGAAAGATGGCGAGCCTTGTAATGAGTGTGATTCCTGTCTTTCGATCAACAATGGATCCTCAATTGATTTCCAAGAAATAGACGCAGCATCTAGAAGGGGTATTTCAGAAACTAAGGAATTACTTGAAACTATTCCCTACCTACCATCTTCATCAAAATTTAAAGTTTATTTAATAGATGAAGTACACATGCTTACAAAAGAAAGCTTCAATTCTCTCCTTAAGACCCTAGAAGAGCCTCCACCTCATGTAATTTTTATGTTTGCAACAACTGAGGCATCTCAAATTCCTGCAACAATCTTGTCTAGGTGTCTCCAGCTAAATTTAAACTCCGTATCTACTGAAGATTTGATGGCTCAGCTTGCAAATATTTTCTCTAAAGAAAAAGTAAAGTATGAAGAAAGTGCACTGCAACTTATATCTGAGGCCGCCAACGGAAGTATTAGGGATGCTTTAACTATTTCTGAAAAAATTATTTCTTTTACAGAAAAAGATATAAGGCAAGCCTCGGTTAGGGAGATTCTAGGGATTCCGGATAACGAAATAATTCAAGAAATTTTAATCAATTTAAAAAATAATGATTCAAAAAAGCTTTTTGAGGCTTTAGATAATATTACCAAAGATTCCCCGATTAAAAATATCTTTCTGGAAATTATGGAATTAATCAAAAATATTTCATTGGGACAATTTAGTCAAAACAAAAAAATTGATTTTAATAAAGAACTTCTTGAACTGGAACCCCGCTCGTTGCAAATTTTCTATCAATTATGCCTTGCCAATTTGGAGTACATTGAAGAATCTCCAGATCCCAAAGGAGTTTTAGAAATGACACTTCTTAAAATGTTAGCCTTCGATTTAGAAGAAAAAAAAAATTTAACAACTAACCAGAATCATACTGTCAATTTAAATTGGCCTGAGTTAATAAATAAATTAAATTTAAATAAAGTTTTTACCCAGCATCTTATGCATACCAATGCGATCTTAAATGGAAGGGATTTTTTAATTTCATTACCTAATGAAAGAGAAGAAATGATTGGAGAAGAGAACAGATCTAATTTAGAAGCTAAACTTAGAGATTATTTTTCAATACATGATTTAAAAGTTAAATTTAATTCTGATTATGATGATTCAACTTCGCCTTCAAAAATAAATGAAGAAAATAAGAAAAAAGAAAGTGAAATTATTGAATCTAGAATCAGTGAGAGTGACTCTTATAAAAAGATTGTTAATGAACTAAATCCTGAAATTAAGAAATTTGATACCAATTCGTGAAAATCAGTAAAAATATTGAAAACCTTATGATGAATTTACAAATTCTTCCAGGAGTGGGCCCAAAAACTGCAAAAAGGTTGGCTTTATTTTTACTTGGAGAAAATAAAAAAGATGCCAGAAAACTATCATGTTCTATTGATGAAGCATTAGATTCTATAAAAGAATGTCAAATCTGTGGTGTACTTAATGATTTAGAAATTTGCTCAATCTGTTCTGATTCTGCCAGAGATGATTCTAATTTATGCGTTGTGGAGACAACCTCAGATCTTTTTGCAATTGAAGATACAAAAGAATTTAACGGAAAATATTTTGTATTGAATGGTTTATTATCACCCATTGATGGTATTGGCCCAGACGAATTAAGGATAAATAAACTCATGGAA
>QCAB01000025.1 GCA_003282105.1 SAR86 cluster bacterium AG-339-G14 | reverse complement strand
ATTCCCATGCGTAATTGGTGAAACAGAGAATGAGTTAATAGAAATCCTCAGTAAGATTGCATTCAAAGATTATGGGAATCCGACAAGCGTTAAAGAATTGAAAGAACAATTCTTCCAAAAGCTAGCAATCCTTGAACCCATTCCTGAAATTGATAAGGTAGAAGAGTGAATAGGTTCGGTGTTTTAGTTTTGGCTTTTTTTATTGAAGAAGTATTTCTTCTAAGCGCCCATTGATTTAAAAAGGGGAGATCAATGGGCTTAAGGAGAGAGTTTCCTTATTTCTTAGGAGAATGCTTTTTAGACTGGAGACTGTAAAAAAAGTTCAGAAGTTAGTGAGCTTCGCCCCAATTATTGGCAATACCACTTTCTACTTCCAATGGCACTTTCAAGGACGCGGCGTTTTGCATCAATTTGGAGACTTCTGCTTCTACTGAGGCTACTTCTGTTTCTGGAACTTCCAAAATTACCTCATCGTGAACTTGCAAGATCATTTTGGCTGCAACTTTCTCCTTTGTCAGCCAGTCATGAATTGAAATCATCGCGAGTTTCATAATGTCAGCAGCCGTACCTTGCCGGACAAAGAGAAAGTTACACCTTGGCACAATTGATCCACGTGCAAAAGGGCGAGCGCATGATCGAATCAATGATGGGGTTGCTCGATAATTACACAGAAGATCAATTAAGAGACATAGCGGCTTATTATGCCGCGCAAGACACCAAAGTTGGTCAGGCCGATAGTTCTAACTTTGAATTGGGGCAAAGAATCTATCGAGCAGGAAATTTATCCGGAGGAGTGCCTGCTTGTACAGGATGTCATGGGCCTCAAGGAAAAGGAGTAGAGTCAGCTGGTTATCCTAAATTGAGCGGGCAAAAAGCTGAATACGTGGTCACAAGCTTAGTGGCATATAAAACTGGGGAGCGAGTGCACAGTAGCAATGCAAAAATTATGCAGGGAATTGCTGCCCGATTAACTACTGAGGAAATCAGAGCGGTGGCAAATTATGTTTCTGGACTTTACTAAAAAGACTTCTTTAATCTTATTTATTGCTGTATCTGCCTCTTTTGGGTTTGCTAAAGACTATCAAGAAGGTCGGCACTACCAACTAATTGAGCCACTGCCAACAAGGGATTCAGAAAAAATTGAGGTAATAGAATTTTTTTGGTTTGGTTGCGGTCATTGCTTCAGTCTCGAAGCGATGCTTGGAGATTGGAAGGCTGAGGCAGGTCAAGACGTCGATTTTTTTAGACTCCCAGTCGTTTGGAATTCTCAAACCAAAACACACGCCAAATTATTTTTTGCCGCAGAAACTTTGGAAGTGCCTGATGCAATCGGCGGAATTTTCGGTGCGATTCACTACAGTCGAAAAATGATGACTTCAGACAAAGAAGTGATTCCTTTTTTTCAGGGTTATGGAATTGATGAGGAACAGTATTTAGCTGCCACTAACTCATTTGGTTTAAAAAATAATTTAAGAAAAGCCGAGTTATTTGCCTTTAAATACGGTATAAAGGGCGTCCCTGCATTTATTGTAAACGGTAAGTATAAGGTTTCTGCAACTAGAGAGCTTGGTACTGAGGAACTCTTAGATGTAGTGGATTATTTAATAGCTAAAGAAAGAAATTAGTAATGAGTAATTTTAGATCCAGCCTGTTTATCCCAGGGCATACTCTGGACCGTCTAGAAAGAGGGTTGAACAGTAATGCGGATGCGATCATTGTGGATTTAGAAGATGGTTGTCCCGAAGCGCATAAACTCGTTGCTAGAGAAAACCTGATCGGTTTATTAAAAGAGAAGGCCTTTACAAAGCCATTGTTTGTTCGAGTCAACGATGCCATGGAATCAATCGGGAGAGAAGACATAGACTCCATTTCTCCTTATCAAGAACAAATCGAGGCAATAATTTTACCCAAGACGCAAAGTTTTGATTTTCTAGCAACATTAGCGCCAATGATAGACTTTAAAAATAAATTGGTGCCTCTAATTGAGACTTCAAGAGCCATTGAAACTGTTACTCAAATTGCTGCTTTCAAAGATGTAGTGGGATTATTTTTTGGAGCCGCGGACGCTTCTGCTAGTTTGGGTTGCAAATTAGCATGGGAACCTTTGTTGTATGCAAGGCAAAGAGTTGTGCTTGCAGCATCGATGTTTAATCTTTTTACTATAGACGCACCATATTTCTACATTGATAAAATGGCGGGCTTGAAAGAAGAGGCGGAAAAAGTTAAAAATTTAGGTTTCACCGGTAAAGCAGCTATTCATCCAGATCAAATCGATCACATCAACGAAGCTTTTTCTCCTTCTGCGGAAGAAAAAGAAGAGGCAAAAAAAGTTTTAGAGGAGTATCAAAAGTCAGGCGGTGGCGCCATTAAAGTGGATGGTCAGATGATCGATGAGCCAATTGCTGAAGCAATGCGTTTGAAAATTACTCTTGGAGAAGAAGAGAAGGATTAAAAATGGCTGGCTCAAAAGATTTAGGTGACGGAAGATTCAGAGAATCTCATGGTCGATATTTCGAAGATTTTGAAGTTGGACACGTTTATGAGCATAGACCTGGTCGAACTATTACGCAGGCAGATAATACTTGGTTTACTTTACTTACCATGAACACTCATCCACTGCATTTCGATGAGGAATATGGCAAGGCTACTGAATTTGGACAGACACTAGTGAATAGTACTTTTACGGTTGCAACGATGGTTGGCATGAGTGTCAGCGACGTCAGTCAAAAAGCCATTGCGAACTTGGGTTGGACCGACATCGTTTTACCCAAACCCTTATTTGTAGGCGATACACTTTACGCCGAATCTGAAGTGATTGAAAAGAGACTTTCAGAATCAAGAGAAAACTGCGGGATAGTTACTGTGAAAACCACCGGCAAGAATCAGAATGGCGAAATCGTTGCCACCTTTTTAAGATCCGCGTTAATTCCAACTCAAGGAAATGCGGTAGACGATAAAATTAATTATTAATTTATGTCAGCGCCTCTAAGGGACATTAAAGTTTTAGACCTGACCCACATGCTTGCAGGGCCTTACGCAAGTATGATCATTGCCGATTTGGGAGCTGAAGTTGTTAAAGTTGAACCGCCTGGGAAGGGAGAAATAACCAGAGGACTTTATAAAGACGACCCAGATTATTCATTGGACGGAGTCAGTCCTTATCATATAACTTTAGCCAGGAATAAAAAGAGTCTTACATTGGATTTGAAACAGCAAAGAGGAAAAGACATTTTTTATGAATTAGTAAAAAAATTCGACGTCGTTTTGGATAATTTCAGTTCTGGGGTAACCGAGCGACTGGGGATAGATTTTGACCAGCTAAAAATTCATAATCCAAAGATAATCACTTGCTCGATTAGCGGTTTTGGAAAGGGCGAAGCGGGCCGACCTGCCTACGACCAAATCCTGCAAGCTTATGGTGGGGGCATGTCCATCACAGGAGAAAATGAAGATCATCCGGTCAGAGCTGGGGTTCCAATTGCAGATCTGTCATCCGGTATGTTCGGAATCATTGGAATTTTAAGTGCTTTGCAAAAAAGAGATCGAGAGGGTGTTGGAGATCATGTAGACATCTCCATGTTGGACTGTCAAGTGAGCTTACTTACTTACATGGCAACTATGAACAAAATCTCTGGAATTGAACCTAAGCCAATTGGTAATCAGCATTTTTTACACGTCCCCTACAATTCTTATAAAACTTCGGACGGGTTTATTATCATCACCGTAGTACATGAAGATTTTTGGCCTAATTTAGTCGAGGCCCTTGATCTAGAAGAATTTTCAGGAGAGCAATACAAAACAGTTCAAGGCAGACTCGCAGAAAGAACTGAGATTGATCAAGCAATTGCAGTGAAGCTTTTAGAAAAACCAAGCAAGTTCTGGTTAGAACTTTTAGCAAAGCACAGAGTCCCATCTGGACCTATCAATTCGATGAGTGACGCTCTGGAAGATCCTTTGATAAAAAAGAGAAACATGGTCGTCGACTTAAAACAGCCTTCTGGATCAATTGCTAAGGTGCCAGGCAATCCAATCAAATTAGACAGTTTTGAGGAAGATTACAAACCAGCCCCTGAATTAGGAAATAATACCGACGAAGTTTTATCAAATTATTTAGAGTTGGATGCAAAACAGCTGGAACAGCTAAAAAAAGAAAAAATTATTTAATTTTTTTTCAAAAATACCCTTTTTCGACTTTTAATCATTCTTATTATGATTTACTGTATTTTCATAAGAAAAAAAATACTATGGAGAGTCCTATGGAAGAACAAACTACTGTAAATCATGACAAATTAATGACACTTTTTGGTAGCGTTTTTAACGACGTTGCAGGATCGGTCGCAATAATGATGTCGTATATTGGTGATCAAACCGGTGTCTATCGTGCCATGGATAAACTGGGACCATCGTCTGTAGCTTCAATTGCTGAAGAAGCAAAAGTTGACAAACGTTATCTTAAAGAATGGTTGGCTTCAAATGCGGCGAGAGGATACGTACATTTTAATGCCGAATCAGAGGAATTCAGCTTAACTCCTGAGCAAGCAGCAGTCTTCGCACGAGAGAGCGAACCAACTTGTATTCAAGGATTAATTCAAGGGGTAGTAGGTCAATTCGTTAAAGAGGATGTTGCCATCGATGTATTCAAAACCGGCAGAGGCAGACCATGGGGCGAACATCACGAATGTTGTTTTTGTGGAACAGAGAGATTTTTCCGACCCGCTTATGCAAGTCATTTACTCGAAGAATGGATTCCTGCGTTAGAAGGAGTTGAAGATAAATTAAAAATGGGAGCAAAGGTTGCAGACATTGGCTGTGGACTTGGAACCTCCTCAATTCTAATGGCTGAAAAATATCCTAATTCAACCATTCATGCGTTTGACTTTCACGGTCCATCGATTGAAGAAGCCAAAAAAAGGGCAGCAGAGAAAGGTTTAGCGAATTTAGAATTCTTTGTTTCAGATGCTGCAGAAATTCCAAAAAATGATTACGACTTGGCATGCATCTTTGATGCTTGGCATGACATGGGCGATCCAGTTGGAATTGCTTCTGGAATAAAGGATGTGTTATCCAGTGACGGAACTTTTATGGTAGTTGAGCCCATGGCCTTAGATGGAATGGCCAACAATATCGCCAACAATCCGGCTTCCGGAATGATGTATGGGTTTGGTACTTTAGTCTGTGTACCTGCTTCCAAAGCTCAAGACGTTGGCTTGGGTTTAGGTCCACAAGCAGGACCAAATAAATTGATGGAGCTTTTGTCAGAGGCTGGGTTTGGAACAATAAATTTGGCTGCTGAAACCACTAATAATTTAGTTTTACAAGCAAGGGCTTAATTTCCAACAAGTCTTTTGCATATCTAAATATCCTTTGTATCTAAGCCATCTGAAAAGTTTTTATTTCAGATGGTTTTAGATATACTCCAGTCGAAATATGTTGAAATTTAACGCATTAACCTTAACTTTAATTCTTAGCACGGGTCTTCTTTCTCAAGGCATAGACATGAGAGACGAAGCAATTGAAGCGAGAATTAAGCCGCTTGCCAACGTTTGCATGCAAGACGACGACTGTGGCATAGCTTCCTCAGGCCCTGGGTATAAAGTTTCCTTGATTAAAACCAGCACATCTTCCGAACCCGCAGCCAGTGGCTCTGATAATGAACACATCGTCCAAATGCTCAATGCTGGATCGGACGGTGTTATGGTTTTTGAACCTGCCGCATTGAAAATTAAAAAAGGTGATACTGTAGTTTTTAAATCAGTTGATCCCGGACATAACACCGCGTCTGCACCAAATTTAATTCCAGCAGGCGCCTCTTCGTGGGAAAGTACCCAAGGGCAAGATTTCTCAATTACTTTCGATACCGAAGGAGTATACGTTTATCAATGCACACCGCACTTAGTCATGGCAATGATAGGTTTAATCCAAGTTGGCGAAGCAACAAACATGGCTGAAATCAAATCCAATTTGGGTGGTTTTGAAGCCTTGATTGCTTTAAATCAAGACAGATTGGGTAAATATTTTTCTCAATTAGAAAGTTTATAAACTGAGAAATCTCTCTTCTAGATCTTTCCAATTCTTAACTTCTGGAACTGTTAGAGCCTCTTTGTGCTCCCAATCTTTTTCGAGAGCATTCATCCAGATGGCTTGCATGCCAGCTTCTAGAGCACCTTCTACGTCATTAACTGGATGATCTCCAATGTGACAAATTTCCTCTGGCAGCACCCCTGCTAATTTAACTGCTTCATCAAAAATTTTTCTTCCCGGTTTGCTCTCATTCACCATTTCTGCATTGACATAAAAATCAAACAAGTGATCAATTTCCAAAGTTTTAATATCTGCATTGCCATTAGTTATCACACCAAGAATGTAACGATCCTTTAATTTTTCAAGAGCACTGAGGACACCATCGAAGTAGACGACTTTATGGCGTTCATCCAGGAAGATTTCAAAGGACTTTTCTGCGAGCTCTTTTGCTTCATTTGAAGCTACGTTGTTTTCCATCAAGAGTTCGTAGATTACTTTTTTTCTTAATTCGGACAGACGATTGGCTAAATTAGGCTCTGATTGAACTAATTTTTTCCACATTTTTCTCTCTTCGCTTGAAAACAATACGCTCTGCATTTGCGGATGCTTAGCAATTAAATAATTGTTAGAAGTTTTATGCGCGTGCATGATGACGTCAAACAAAGGCCAAAGTGTGTCATCCAAATCAAAGGTAATGGCTTTTATTTTCATCGGTTAATCTCCTTTGGCGTGTGGATGACTTTGATCATAGACTTTGGCTAAGTGTTGAAAGTCTAATTTGGTATATATTTGAGTCGTTGAAAGATTTTCGTGTCCGAGTAGCTCTTGCACTGCTCTGAGGTCTCCACTCGACTCGAGAATATGTGACGCAAATGAGTGTCTAAGCATATGTGGATTCACGTATGGAACCCCCATTTTTTCGCTCATCTTTTTTAAAATGTTTTGTACCGATCTTGCGCTGATTCGACTTCCGGATTTATTAATAAAAACTGCTTGCTCTGAAGTTTTGAGTTTTTCTAACCTTTGCGTGTACCAATCTTTCAAAGCATTAATGGCTAAACTTCCAACCGGAACCTCTCTTTCTTTTTGACCCTTACCTAAAACACGGCAGATTCTATTTTCTAAAGAGATGTCGGCCATATCCAATTGGCACAATTCAGATAGTCTCAAACCAGAAGAGTACAATAATTCAGCAATGGCTTTGTCTCGAAAATCACCCCAAGAGTTAGGTTTGAAATCTAGCAATCTATTGACCATGTCTGCATCCATTGCTTTGGGCAAAAGCGAGCTTAGTTTAGGCGCGTTTATCCCGGCGGTGGGATCACTTGTGGCGAGTCCTTCGTTTCTTAGAAATTTGTAAAAACTTCTTAGAGAGGATAACAATCTAGCCAAACTCCTTGGACTTGTGCCATTTCGCCTCACTTGACTGATGAAATCCCTCACGTCATGTTGGGTCAGATCAGACCAACTTTTAAAATTCTTTTGCTGACAAAAGATTTCATATTTTCTTAAATCAGCCGAATAATTTTTGACTGTGTGCTCAGAATAATTCCTCACTTGTCCTAAGAAATTTACAAACAATTTTAATTCTTCATTCATCGGTGGCAGGGAGAATTTTATCGATTTGATTACTGAATACAGATATAACAAATTCCAAAAATAGAGTTTCACTATCTTTTGGGAATTTACCTAATTCACTACTTCCCAAAGCTAAAGTTCCTGCAATTTTAGAGGACTTTAATTTTCCGATAGCCGCTTCTTTGATATTTGCCTTGGCTCCAAAAACCATTCCAGACACCTCGTCCGTTACTCCGCCAAGCGCTATATCATTTTCTTTGAAAAGGTCTGAAAAAATTGAAGTCGCTATTTCCGGCGTAACTATTTTCTCTGAATCAAGTCCGTAAGAACCGTCCGGCGTAAAAAAATAAACTTTGCATATTTCTGTCTTCAACTCTTCGTGAAAGAAGACTTCAACTGCAGAAGCTAAACTATTGAGAGAGGTTTCAGAAATCATTTGCAATACAAGGTTTTGAATTTTAATGAAAAGATTTTGGTTGTGTTCAGCATTTTCTAAAAATTGACTCAACTTACTGCTCACGTCAAGATTTTTAGTTTTGATGATCTCTACTTGCTTTTCTATCAATGAGGTTGCTTCGCCACTGACATGTTTAATTTCTAAAATTTCAAGGATTTCAGGATGAGAAATAAAAAAATTTGGATTCTTTTCTAAGAAATCAAGTACATCAGAATCGGTAATTTTTTTCTTGAAGATGCTCACAAACTTATTTTAATACTTTTTTCTTTGTAAGTTGCTCCGCCCGTAAGTTTGAAACTATTTTCTTCCAAATAGACATCCACGAGCACGTGACCTTTTTCAAAGTTCACTTTGGTTGGGGAATTAAGAAGACCATTTTTTACGCCACACAATGCCGCAGCACAGGCGCCACTGCCGCAAGCTAGAGTTTCACCAACTCCTCTTTCAACCACTCTCAAATTTATTTCGTTAGACTCAACCACAGAGACGAAACCAACGTTTACTCCCTTTTGATAGATGTCTGATTCTTGGAGAGCAGCACCAATTTCTGGAATTTTTTCAGAATCAATTTCTTGAAAAACGACCGCGTGAGGATTACCAACGGCTACTGGTTCAAAACTAATAGTCTTTCCCTCAAAATCAAATTCTAACTTAGAAGTATTAGCAATATCGCAACTAGCTTTTGCAAAGCTGAAATCTTTCATTTCCACAGAAAAAAGTGCATCGTGAGTTTTAATAATTTTTGCAAGACTTTTTTCTAATTGCAGAAGCAAATGATTTTCTGAAACTAAATTTTCATCGAATGCGTAAAGAGCGACGGCACGAACTCCGTTGATACAATTCTCAGCCAAGCTTCCATCAACGTTATAAATTTTTAATTTTAAGTCAGCGCTTTTATCTGTCGGTGGCTCAATCAATAAGAGTTGATCAAAATTAAATTGTTCCAAGCACTTTTTGATTATATTAGGCTCTTCATCTGGATTAACGCTTTGTGTGACGGCATCAATAACGATGAATTCATTGCCTAGAGCTTCCATTGTCTGAATTTCCAGCATTCAAATTTCCTCGAGTCTGATTAAGTCCTCAAAGGATTCAGCTTTTCTGATGACTTTAAAAGAATCTTTCGAAACTAAGATCTCGGCAGGTTTGGGTCGAGAATTATAATTCGACCCCATGCTTGAGCCATAGGCTCCTGTGGAATAAATAATTAATTGATCACCAGTTTTCGCATTCAAGTTGTGATTTTGACCAAAACTGTCAGCGGTTTCACAAACCGGGCCGACCACTTCAAAATTTTTAGACTCTGCATTACTGTCTTGAATTTCTTCAATTGTGTGTCTTGCGCTGTAGAGAGCAGGGCGCATTAAATCGTTCATTCCAACATCAACGACGAGAAAATCTCTTTGGCCGTTGGTTTTTTCGGTAATTACGGAAGTGACGACCGCCCCAGACTGGGCGACTATGGAGCGACCAGGCTCCATTAGTAAATCGTAGCCTGTTATTTTTTCTTTCAGTTCTTTCACTAGCTGAGCAGGATCGTATTGATTCTCTAATTGATAATCAATGGCAAGTCCGCCACCAACGTCAATGTGGTCAACGTTATGACCCAATTTTTTTATTTGTTCGGCAAGTGCTTGTAGTTTTTCTGCCAATTCAAAAAATAATTCCGTATCTGTTATTTGCGAACCGATGTGAGCTGAAATTCCTACCAAATTTATCTCTGAAGAAGAATAAGTCTTGGCAATTTCTAATGCTTCGGCCTCTGAAATCCCAAACTTGCAATCAGATTTTCCTGTTTCAATGTAAGGATGAGTATTGGCGGCCATGTCAGGATTAATTCGCAAAGAAACCCTTGGCGATTCTTTTAAGTTTTTAATCAGTTCAACTTCATGCGCTGATTCAATATTGATCGAATAAATGTCTTGTTCAGCTGCGAATTTTAAATCGCTTTTAGATTTACCAACTCCAGAGAATACAATTTTTTTTGCTTTGGCTCCTGCTTTTAAAGCTCGCTTCAATTCTCCAACAGACACGACATCAAAACCCATACCTAAATTAGCTAGAATTTTGAGTAAATTTATATTCCCATTGGCTTTGACCGAATAGCAAATCAAATCGTTAGCGTTTGAATTTTGCAAATAAGCGCTAGCTGTCTCGACGAGATTTGCCTCGGAGTATATGTAAAAGGGAGTCGGTATTTTTTCGCAAACTTTCTGTAAAGCCAGCTCTTCAATTTTCAGACCCGTCGAGTCTTTGGAGAAATTATTCGGACGCATTCTCGGTTCCATTTGCGTCCGGCAAG
>QCAB01000024.1 GCA_003282105.1 SAR86 cluster bacterium AG-339-G14 | reverse complement strand
GGAGCTGAGCTTTTGGCAACGATTATGAATAATGTTTTTCCGTCTTCTCCCCCAAGCATGCAAGCATAAGCACTTTTTGGAGTTTTAATTACGTCTGTAATTTTTCCACCTTTTTCAATCCTTAACACTGAAGAAGAGGTGGGAGAGGCAATCCAAATTCCATTTTGTTTATCAAGACAAATTCCATCAGGAATATGAAAATTAGATGCTGTGGAACTAGATTCAGATATTTTTATTCCTAATGTTCTAATCAACTTAATTAATCCCATGCCAATTTGAGAAGTAGTCGAAGCCCAAGTTTTTCTATTACTGAGCGACCCATCTGTTTGAATATCAAAACTGGTTAATCTTCCACCAAGAGTTTCTCCAACTATCAATTGTTTACCATCTTCTGTAATGACAGCTCCATTTGGAAAAGCTAATTTATTAGGTCCTTTTTTAATAGTGCCGTTAGGGTAAACAATCATCAAATGGGTATTTTTTACCTTATCTCTTGCGTCAATCATTCCAAAGTTACCTACATAAGCGATGCCTTCTCTCGAAACAACCATATCATTGCATTGATATTTAACATCTTCAGAAAGATCTGCATGAACGGAGAGGGTGGAATTAGAAAGTTTTAAAATTTTCCTATCCAGCATAGAAACAATTAATAAATCACCATTTGGAAGCCACCCTAATCCTGAAGGCTGATTCTCTACTTCGCAAATTACTTCTAAATTATCTGACTCATCTATAGTGCAAACTTTATGGCCGTGCATATCAGAAAACCAAAGTTTATTCTGATGCCACCTTGGGCCCTCTCCAAAATAAATTCCATCAATTCTTTTTACTATTTCTCTGTTATTCACATTTACCTAACAATTTTGCTAATTTTTCAGGAAAATCAGTTATTATTCCATTAACACCTATTTGTAATAATTTTTTCATAAATCTTTTGTCATTAACTGTCCAAGTAAGGATAAAAATATTGTCTTCTTTTAAGTTTTTAACCAATTTGATGGATTGTTTCGAGTCAATGTGAACGCTTATTCCATCTGATTGAGATCTAGATATTTCTTTTTTTATTTTTTTTAGATCGTAATTAAACAGAGAGGGAATCAAGTTAAGGGTGGCGTTATACGAAGGAAATTTTTTTTTTAATTTTTTAATCATCGATGGAAGGTAGCATAAAAAATGAATTTGATTTTTATTTATCTTTGAGCATTCTATAAGAGCCATCAAATCTTCAACTTTTTTTAAAACTCCTTTCACTTCAATAAACATCATTTTACCTTTGGGCATGTTTGATAATATCTCTTCTAATTTCGGCGCTCTTTGGTCTTTAAATTTTTTTGATTTCCAAGAACCTATGTCTATTTCCGATAAGGTTTTGTAAGTTGTTTCAGATATATTTTTTTCGGAACTCGATACTCTATTGAAATTATTGTCGTGAGCGCAAATAAAAATCCCGTCCTTAGTTTTTCTAAGATCTATTTCGATCGCATCTGCTTTTTGCTCCCAAGCCAACCTATATGAAGCAAGAGAATTCTCTGGTGCTTCTGAAGATGCCCCCCTGTGAGCTATGATGAGTGGGTCTTTAGTCCCAGTTAAGCGCTCCACCTGTTTGATACTCGATTACTCTTGTTTCGAAGAAGTTTTTTTCTTTTCTCAAGTCCATTATTTCTGACATCCATGGAAAAGGATTTGATGCATTAGGAAATGCTTCCTCTAAACCAATTTGAGTCAATCTTCTGTTTGCAATAAATCTCAAGTATTCAGCCATCATTTCCGAGTTCATACCTAGGATTCCTTTTGGCATTGTGTCTTCAGCATATTCAATCTCAAGCTGCGTTCCTTGAAGAATCATTGTCTGGGCTTCTTTCTGCATTTCTTCATCCCACAAGTGTGGATTTTCTAGCTTAATTTGATTAATCATGTCGATACCAAAATTAACGTGCATCGATTCGTCTCTTAAAATGTATTGAAATTGTTCGGCAGTACCAGTCATTTTATTTCTGTTGCCCATAGAGAGAATTTGAGTAAAACCACAGTAAAAGAAAATACCTTCTAATACACAATAAAAAGCAATAAGGTTTCTT
Organism: SAR86 cluster bacterium AG-339-G14; assembly: GCA_003282105.1. Taxonomy (GTDB): domain Bacteria; phylum Pseudomonadota; class Gammaproteobacteria; order Magnimaribacterales; family AG-339-G14; genus AG-339-G14. The sequence goes on along the minus strand of QCAB01000024.1, from coordinate 8,597 downwards.
AGAAGAATTTTGTCGTTTTCTTCTGTTCCGGTCTGAAAACTTTGGTCTGCTAGAGATTTCGTAAAAGGAAGCGCCCAGGCAGCCTTCTTCGCTACTGAGGGAATCTCTTTATACATATTAAATATTTCACCTTCATCCATACCTAAAGACTCAATCACATATTGGTAAGCATGAGTATGTATAGCTTCTTCTAAAGCTTGACGAAGCAAATATTGTCTACATTCAGGATTTGTTATGTGTTTATAAACTGAAAGGACGATATTGTTAGCAACAAGAGAATCTGCGGTTGAGAAAAATCCTAGATTTCTCATGACTATCCTTCTTTCGTCTTCTGTTAGACCGTTTTGGTTCTTCCAAAGTGCTACATCAGCAGTCATATTTATTTCTTGAGGCATCCAGTGATTTGCACTGCCATCAAGGTATTTCTGCCAAGCCCAATCATATTTGAAAGGAACTAATTGATTAACATCAGCTCTCGAATTTATCATTTTCTTTTCACTAACATCAACTCTGGCAGAAGCTCCTTCCAATTCTGCTCTACCTGCTTCTAAATCCAAGGAATCCAAGTCAGAAAGCATCGATTTTTCTTGTGATGCTTTTCCCATTTCGGGTGGCTCTAAGACCTGGTCTCTCTTTTTTTCAGCAAGATTTTTTTCAGCCAATACCGGCTCTTTTATTTTTTCTTTATCGTCGAAATCATCCCAAGATAACATTTTTACACCTCATTTTTATTGACAAGCCTCACAGTCAGGATCGAGGATAGAGCAGGCTTCTGGAGCCTCCGATCCTTGATTTGCGTTAACTGCATTAAGCTCTAAGTTAGTAATTGTTGATTTTTCAGAAGTTGTTGCACTCCTTGAACGTAAATAGTAAGTAGTTTTCAGGCCCCTTAACCAAGCCATTTTGTACATTACATCTAGTTTCTTTCCATTTGGTTCTGAGACATACAAGTTTAGAGATTGACTTTGATCAATCCATTTTTGTCTTCTGGAAGCAGCCTCGATTAACCATTTTGGTTCTACTTCAAAAGATGTAGCGAAAATCTTTTTTAATTGATCTGGAACTCTACTTATTTCTTCTAAGCTCCCGTTAAGGTTTTTTAAATCGTAGACCATTACTTCGTCCCACATATCTACTTTTTTGAGGGCGTCAACCAAGTGCATATTAATAATTGTGAATTCTCCCGATAAGTTTGATTTAACAAATAGATTCGAATAGGTAGGCTCAATTGATTGAGTTAGTCCTGTTATGTTGGCTATTGTTGCGGTAGGCGCTATTGCCATGACATTTGAGTTTCTCATTCCTTGAGTTTTTACAATTTTTCTCAACTCTTCCCAGTCTAATCTTGAAGAAGTATCTACTTCAATAAATTTTTCCCCTCTATCTTTTTTTAAAATTTCTATCGAATCTAGTGGAAGAATTCCTTTGCTCCAGAGAGATCCTTCGAAAGAAGAGTAAGACTCTCTTTCAACTGCTAAATTAGATGACGCTTTAATTGCATAGTAGCTCACCATTTCCATTGATTCGTCAGCAAATGAAATAGCTTCCTCTGAAGAGTATGGGAGCTCTTTTATATAAAGAGCATCTTGAAAACCCATTATTCCCAATCCAATAGGTCTATGTTTTAGATTTGAATTTTCTGCTTGTGGGACTGCGTAATAATTTATGTCGATAACGTTGTCGAGCATTCTAATAGCAGTATTTATTGTTTTTTCTAGTTTCTTTTCATTTAAATCACCTTTTTCGTCCAGGTGATTTGGTAAATTTATGGATCCCAGGTTGCAAACAGCGATTTCATCCGGAGAAGTGTTTAGAGTAATTTCTGTACAAAGATTAGAAGAATGAATTACTCCAGTGTGTTGTTGAGGTGATCTCAAATTGCAGGCATCTTTGAAAGTTATCCATGGGTGACCTGTTTCGAATAACATCGAAATTATTTTCCTCCACAATTCTTCCGCTTCTACTTCTTTTGATACATTAATTCTTCCTTCTTTTGCTTCCTTCTCATACTCTTCATATCTTTTTTTGAAAGCAGCTCCGGTTAAGTCATGTAAGTCTGGAGTTTCGTTTGGAGTGAACAAAGTCCATTTTTCTCCATTCATTACTCTTTGCATGAATAAGTCTGGTATCCAATTTGCTGTATTCATGTCATGAGTTCTTCTTCTATCATCGCCCGTGTTCTTTCGAAGCTCGACAAATTCCTCAATGTCTAGATGCCAAGTCTCTAAATAAGAACAAACAGCTCCTTTTCTTTTTCCACCCTGATTCACAGCCACGGCAGTATCATTGACTACCTTAAGAAAGGGAACAACTCCCTGAGATTTGCCGTTAGTACCTTTGATGTGGGCTCCCATACCTCGAACAGGAGTCCAATCGTTGCCAAGCCCTCCTGCCCACTTGGAAAGCATCGCATTGTCGCCGAGGGCATCATAAATTCCTTTTAAATCATCTGGCACAGTAGTTAAGTAGCATGAAGACAATTGAGAATGAATTGTTCCTGAATTGAAGAGCGTAGGAGTAGAGCTCATGTAATCAAAAGATGAAAGAAGATCATAAAACTCTATCGCTTTTTCTTCTCTATCCTTTTCTCCAATAGCCAACCCCATTGCCACTCTCATAAAAAATATTTGAGGCAATTCAAATCTTATTTCGTTTTTGTGAATGAAGTACCTGTCATAAAGAGTTTGAAGTCCAAGATAAGAAAATTGGAGATCTCTTTCAGGCTTTAAACTTTTTCCAAGTTTTTTAAGATTCATCTTTCCTAATTCAGGATTTACTAGTTCTAGCTCAATGGCCCTTTTTATAAAGGCTTCGAGAGATTTGGGGTAGAGTTTCCCCATTTCTTTTTGCGTTGCATTCTGAGAAATATCTAAAAAGGATAAGGCCTCCGTTCTTAAATTATCTAATAGAATTCTTGAAGTCGCGAAAGTGTAGTTTGGCTCTATCTCGACTAACGACCTTGATGACAAAATTAGAGCTTCCTTTATTTCATTTTCCGAAGCACCTTCGTATAAATTCTTATTTGCTTCTTTTAAAATTGTCTCAGCATTTGTTCCTGATAGGCCTTCACAAGCCTCTTTAGCAATAGTTTCTGTCCTTTCAGAGGGACTCAATTTTGGCTCTTCCTGCGAAATACTTGACTCTTCTTGCCTCAATTTTGTTCTTTCCGCTCTATACAACACATAAGCTCTAGCCACTTTTAGCTCTTCTGACCTCATAAGAGCCAATTCAACTTGGTCTTGAATTTCTTCTATGTGGATTGTTCCTCCAGATGGCATTCTCGAGGAAAAAGTGTCGTAAACATTTTGGGAGAGCTGAGCAACCTTTTGTTGCACGCTCGAGGAAGCAGCTGCAGCACTGGTATGGACTGCGAGAAATGCCTTAGTTATAGCCACTTCTATTTTTGATCTATCAAAATCGACAACTGAGCCGTTTCTTTTAATAACCCTCAAAGTTCCTGGCTCAACGGCGCTAGTAAGCTTATCTTTGCTTAAATTTATGTCTTTTTCTTGTTCTTTTCTTTCAGAAACGTCCATACTCTCTCAACTAAACGGATAGCTAATAACCCTAGATATAGTGTATTAAATTCTTAATTACACAAGATACGGTGTTTTAAAAGAAAAAGCAATAGAATATTTTATGAAATTTAAGTGGATTAAGTGTGGATAACTGTATATATAATGATGTAGATGGAAAATTATTTTCTTGCTATCGATCAAGGTACAACAAGCACAAGAACGGTGCTTTACGATTCAAATTTTACAGCATTAGATCAAAACCAAATTGAGATAACACAGTACTATCCAAAACCAGGATATGTTGAACAAGATGCCCAAGAAATATGGGATAAAACATTTTTAACTATTTCCTCATTGTTAGAAAAGAATGGATTGGAAGCATCACAGGTAATTTCAATTGGCATAACCAACCAAAGAGAAACTATTGTCGGTTGGGATCAAAAAACAGGCAAACCGATTGGAAATGCAATAGTTTGGCAGGATAAAAGAACAACAAATTATTGTAAGACTCTTCAAAATCAAGGCGTCGAGAAGGAAGTTATTGAAAAAACTGGATTGTTGCTTGATCCATATTTTTCTGCATCAAAATTGAGATGGATAAACAATCACTTTAAAGAAGAAATTGTAAATAAAAATACTTTATTCGGAACCATAGACACTTTCCTCTTATGGAAATTAACGGAAGGAGCTGTTTATGCTACCGATGTCACTAACGCGGCAAGGACTTCTTTACTTAATATATCAACCTTGGAATGGGACCAAGACCTGATCAAATTATTTGAATTAGAAAAGATTAACTTACCTGAAATTAAAAAAAATGCGGATCACTTTGGATCGACGACATTGTTCGGCGGCAAAATAAAGATTTCTGGGATGGCAGGGGATCAACAAGCAGCTTTATTTGGTCAGACATGCTTCGAAGCAGGAGATATAAAAAGTACTTATGGCACCGGGTGTTTCCTAATTCTAAACACTGGCAATCAAATATTGAGATCTCAAAATAAGCTCTTATCTACTATAGGCTATAAAATTGATCAAGAAGTTGTATATGCCTTGGAAGGAAGTATTTTTGTTGCTGGAGCACTAATTCAATGGTTGAGAGACAAAATGAAGTTTTTTCTATCCGCGCCTGAATCCGAAGCTTTAGCAAAAACTGCAAACGGAAATTCTGAAATAATTATCATCCCTTCATTTACTGGTTTAGGCGCACCTTTTTGGAATCCTGACGTGAAAGGCTCAATCCACGGAATTTCATTAGATACGACTCAGCAAGATATTATTTTAGCTAGTTTGGAAGCGATAGCTTTTCAGTCAAAGGATCTTTTAGAAGCTATTAGGCAAGACGGAGCAGAAATTAATTCGATAAAAATTGATGGTGGCATGGCCAATAATGATTTTTTTGGTCAAATTTTGACTGATGTTCTTAACGTAAGCGTGCAACGTCCAAAAAACATAGAAAGTACTGCATTGGGAGCAGCATTTTTTGCAGGCATAGGATCAGGCTATGTCAAATTTAATGAATTACCCGACATTTGGAAAGCGGATAAAATTTTCAGTCCTGAGAAAAGTTACGATGCCAAATACTCTTCTTACTTACAAGCTCTTAATACCTCAATTAATAAGTAAATACTCTAGTAATGCTTGTTGTACGTGGAGTCTGTTCTCTGCTTGAGACCATACTTTGCTTCTATCATGGTCTAACATGTCAATTGACACTTCTTCTCCTCTATGAGCAGGGAGACAATGAAGAAAAATAGCTTCTGAATCAGCTAATTCCATGCATGATGGGTCGATAGAATAGCCTTTAAATATTTTTAACTTTTCATGAGTTTGTTTTTCAGAGTGCATAGACGTCCATACATCTGTGGTAACGATTTTTGCCCCTTTTAGAGCTTCTTCTTTTGTTTTTGTTAAAATTAAGTTGTTTTTTTGTGTTTTTATAATTTCTGGTTTTGGTTCAAACCCTTTTGGACAAAAGATGTTAAACGAAAAGTTAAATAAATTTGCAGCTTCTATATAAGAATTACAAACGTTGTTGCTGTCGCCTATCCAAGCCACTTTTGAAACATCTAAGTTACCCTGACATTCCTTAAAAGTCATTAGATCGGCTAAAATTTGGCAAGGATGATATAGGTCGCTGAGGCCATTTATAACTGGTACAGAAGAGTTTTGACTGAAAATCTCTAGTAATTCATGACTAGCTGTTCTAATAACAATGGCGTCAAGCATAGAAGAAAGGACTTTAGCTGTATCTGAAACTGGCTCGCCTCTTGACATTTGCAACTCTGAGTTGGATAGAAAAATAGAATTTCCTCCAAGTTTTTGCATCCCAATTTCAAATGAGACTCTAGTTCGAGTAGAGGGTTTTTCAAAAACTAAACCAAGGGACTTGTTGTCCAAAGAATTAGGTAATTTGTCCAAAAATTTTAGTTCCAAACCTCTATCAATAATTGAAGTGAGCTCTTCTTTTGAAAAGTTATGGAAATTTAAAAAATGTTTTGGTGACATTGTAGATGCGTTATAGAATTGTTCCTCTTCTGAATTTAATTACATGAATTTTAAAGTAAAAACATACAATGCCATAGCTGAAACAGGCATTTCTCTTTTAAATGAATCTAAGTTCGATGTCTCAGAGGAACTTAAATCGCCGGATGCTATATTACTCAGAAGTTTCAAATTGACTGAAGAAGATTTAGAAAGTTCGCTCAAAGCTATTGCGAGAGCTGGCGCGGGAGTAAATAATGTCCCTGTTCAGCAGTGTTCAAAAAATGGTGTTGTTGTCTTTAATACACCTGGAGCGAATGCAAATGCAGTAAAAGAGATTGTTTTAGCTGCTTTGTTACTATCATCCAGAGGTATCTATAGTGGAGCAAATTATATAAATGCCATTGACGGAGTAGATGCAACGAATTTAAAAGGCCACATAGAACAAGGAAAGAAAGATTTTAAGGGTAGAGAGCTTAAAGACGCTACTCTGGGTGTAATTGGTATGGGAGCAATTGGAGCTAAGGTTGCGGATATGGGAGTTACGTTGGGAATGAAGGTTATTGGCTACGATCCTGCAATATCCGTAGAAGCTGCATGGAAACTACCAAATTTAGTTGCAAGAAGGGAAGATATTGAAACGGTTTTTTCAGAATCTGATTATTTAACTCTTCATATTCCAGCAATTGAAGAAACCAAAAACATGGTAAATGAAGATCTATTAAATAAATCTAAAAGAGGTTTAAAACTAATAAACTTTGCTAGAGATGAAATTGTTGACTCAACTGCAGTTATAAAGTCTCTTGATGCAGGAAAATTGGGGGGCTATGTTACTGATTTTGCTGATTTGGATTTAATTGATAGGGCTAAATCTCATGGCGACGTGATAATTCTTCCACATATCGGAGCTAGCACTCGTCAAGCGGAAGAAAATTGCTCTTTAATGGCAGCAGAACAACTTATTGATTTTTTAGAAAACGGAAATATAAAAAATTCTGTTAATTTTCCCGAGTTAATTGAACCTAGAAGGTCCAAGTTTCGAATTACTCTTTCAAATAATAATATTGCTGGAATGATTGGACAGATGACAACGATTCTTGCTGAAAATAACTTAAATATCTTAAATATGGTTAATAAAAGTAAAGGGGAGATCGCCTACAATGTCATAGATGTAGATTCTGAGCCTTCAAAAAATGTAATAGAAGGTTTATCAAAACTAGACGGAGTCATTACAGTGAGGATTCTCAGTGATGGATAAACCAGTTGCCATAGTTACCGGTGCCAGCAGAGGGGTAGGCGAAGCAGTTGCAATTTTACTTGCAGAAAAAGGATGGAACTTAACTTTGACTTGCTCAAGTTCACTGAAAGAGGCAAAAAAAGTAGCAGAAAAATGTAATGAATTAGGTTCAGAGACTTTAGTTATCGCAGCCGACGTATCAAACGAAGAAAAGTGTAAAGATACAGTGCAAAGTACTTTGGAAAAATGGGATAGATTAGATTCCTTAATTAATAATGCTGGCACAACAGTCTTTAATCCCCACGATAAACTTGATGGGTTGAGCACCGAAGACTTTATAAAAATTTATAAAACCAATACTGTTGGTCCTTATATGATGATTAAAGAATCAGAAGAATATTTAAGGAAAAGTTCTATCGCATCAGTTGTAAATATTGCCTCAATAGCTGGAGTAATTGGTGTGGGAAGTTCAGTAGCATATGTAGCTTCTAAAGGCGCTTTGGTTATGATGACGAAGTCTCTCGCAAAGGCACTTGGACCAATCAGAATTAATGCAATTTGCCCTGGATTCATTGAAGGTGAGTGGCTGAGATCAGGTCTTGGAGACGAAGCCTATGATTTTACAAAAAATGCTATTGAGGCAAGCACACCTTTAAGCATGGTTTGTAATCCTGAGAAGGTAGCCAAGGGTGTTTGGTTTTTTATAGAAGACGCAGTTGCAACCACAGGTGAAACTTTGGTTCTGGATGGTGGATTCCACTTGAAATAAGTTTAAAGTTGTCTAAAAGAATCATATTGAAAAAAATTAATATTTTAAAAAAAAAATCAATCAAATTTTTTATTTTTTTAGATTAAATGTTGATAAAAAATTTTCTCTTTAGAAATTATCAACCAATTTTTTTTAAAAGTTACACACAAATAAATGCTTTTGTTCCAAACGAATAAATAAATAAAAGAGAATTGCACTTTTATTGAACACAATATTATTAACATTGTAAAGTACTGATTTTATTGACTTTTTTATATTGATCAATTTTTAACCAATTTATTAAAACCCTTTTTATATTAAGCATTTAGAAGAATTAAATGATTTTATCCAAAGAGTTATCCACAGAAACTGTGGATAAAAAAAATGCTTTTGTTAGCATAATTTAATGGTTTTAAATCTGCCAAAAAATTGGGAATACTTCTTGAAAGGAAGAGATGTAGAAAAGTCACTGCTATCAATTAAATCCTTATTAGAGAAAGAAAAAAAATTAGGTAAGGAAATTTATCCAAGCACTGAAAATATATTTCGAGCTTTGGAGTTAGTAAGCCCAGGAGATGTCAAAGTAGTTGTTGTAGGTCAAGATCCTTAT
>QCAB01000023.1 GCA_003282105.1 SAR86 cluster bacterium AG-339-G14 | reverse complement strand
GAATTTAGTCATCTCAAGGGTATTCCTATAGCTCATAAAGACATTTTTTGTGTGGAAAATGGCAAGACAACTTGTGGATCTAAAATGTTGGAAAACTTTATTTCGCCTTATTCATCCACAGTTTATGAAAAGCTTAATAGAGCGGGAACGGTAATGTTGGGGAAAACTAATATGGATGAATTCGCGATGGGATCTTCGAATGAAACCAGTTATTTTGGAAATGTAAAAAATCCTATCGATAACACAAAAAGTCCGGGGGGTTCCTCAGGGGGATCTGCAGCTGCTGTAAAGGCAAATTTATGTGCCTTTGCAACTGGAACAGATACTGGGGGATCTATAAGACAACCTGCGTCCTTCTGCGGAATTACAGGAATTAAGCCAACCTATGGAAGAGTTTCTAGGTGGGGAATGATTGCTTTTGCATCAAGTCTTGACCAGGCTGGAGTTTTCACAAAAACTGCATTAGATGCTGCAATAGCTCTAGAAATGATTTCTGGATTTGATAAAAAAGACTCTACTTCTATCAACAGCGAAGCTTCAAACTTGAAATATGAGACTGTTTCTGAAATGGATCACATAATTGGAATACCCTCAGACATTATTGATTCGATTAAAGATCCAAAAGTAAAAGAAACCTATTTAGAAAATATTGATCTTTTAAAAAAAAATGGGGTTAAAACTAAAGAAGTTGAACTCCAGAATCTTGAATATTCTCTTCCTGCATACTATGTTATTGCTCCAGCAGAATGTTCTGCAAACCTATCTAGATACGATGGGGTTAAATTTGGTTATAGTTGCGAAAATCCTAAAAATTTAGAAGATCTTTATACTCGAACAAGATCTGAAGGGTTTGGAGAAGAGGTAAAGAAAAGAATACTTATTGGTACATATTGTCTTTCTGCGGGATATTTTGATGCCTATTATCTTAAAGCTCAAAAGATAAGAACCTTAGTTACCGAAAGTTTTAAAAAAGCATTCAAAGATGTCTCGGTTATTGCCATGCCGACCTGCTCAAATACTGCTTTTGATTTAGAGTCAATACAAGATCCTGTAAAAATGTATGAGCAAGACATCTATACAATTCCAGCAAATTTAGCTGGATTACCTGCCATTTCTATTCCAGCTGGAAATCAAAAAAATCTTCCACTTGGATTACAATTCATTGGTAATCATTTGCAAGAGTCATCGATATTAAATATTTCACATAAATTTCAAAAAATATCTGATTACCATGTCTAATCCAAAGTCAAACCTATGGGAATCTGTTATAGGATTAGAAATCCATGTACAACTTGCAACTCAATCAAAGATTTTTTCGAGCTCGCCATCAAAATTTGGAGTTGAACAAAATACTCAAGCTTCAATAATTGATTTAGGATTACCTGGAGTACTTCCTGTTATCAATAAAAAGGCTATTGAGATGGCAGTAAAGTTTGGTTGTTCTATAAACGCTGAGATTACTGAAAAAGCTATTTTTGCAAGAAAAAATTATTTCTATCCAGATTTACCAAAAGGTTATCAGATAAGTCAACTCGACAATCCAATTGTTGGAAAAGGCTCGGTGATGATTGATTTCGAAGGAGATGAAAAAGAAATCGGAATTACTCGCGCGCACCTAGAAGAAGATGCTGGAAAATCCATTCATGATAAATATAAATCCTTCACAGCGATTGACCTGAATAGAGCTGGAACACCTTTGTTAGAAATTGTATCTGAGCCCGATTTGAGATCTTCAAAGGAGGCTGTTTCTTACCTAAAAAAAATTCATTCAATCGTTACATTTTTAGGTATCTCAGATGGAGACATGTCTCAAGGTTCTTTGAGATGCGATGCTAATGTTTCTATAAGAAAAAAGGGAGAAGAAAAATTTGGGAATAGAACGGAGATTAAAAATATTAATTCTTTTAAATTTGTTGAGAAAGCAATTGAATATGAAATTAAAAGGCAAACTAAAGTTGTAGAGTCTGGAGAAGAGATAATTCAAGAGACCAGATTATATGATTCAAACAAAAATGAGACTAGGTCCATGAGATCTAAAGAACACGCCAACGACTATAGATATTTTCCTGAGCCTGATTTGATACCTCTTAAAATATCGAGTGAATATATTCAAAGCGTCAAGGAAAAGCTTCCCGAATTACCTGAACAAAAGATAAAAAGGTTTTGTTCTAATTATTTGATAAATGAGTATGAATCAAAAATTTTAAATAGTTCAAAGGAAATGAGTGTTTTCTTTGAAACAATTGCTAAATCTGTGAAAGATGTAAAAACTGCAGCAAAGTGGATTGTCGGAGACTTTTTAGCAATATTAAACAAAAATAATAAAAATATTTCAGAGTCTAATATTTCATCTGAAGATTTAATTGATCTTTTTAAAAATCTTGAAGAAAATAAAATCTCTAATCCAGCTGCAAAAAAAATTCTTGAAGTACTTTGGAATCAGGATCTTACAGTTCAAGAAATTATCAAAAAAGAAAATTTAGAGCAAATTTCTAACGAAGATGAGCTTCTAAAAATTATAATGAAAATAATTGAAGAAAATCCAAAACAACATAATCAGTACAAATCTGGAAAAGATAAATTATTTGGATTTTTTGTAGGTCAAGTAATGAAGGAGACCAAAGGATCGGCTGATCCTAAGGTCGTGAATGAGATTTTGAGAAAAGAACTTAACCAGTGACGAACATTGTCAAAGCTTCGGCAATGAAAGCTGGCTTTTCTTGTCCCTCAATTTCCATAGTAACTTCGTTTTTAACTAAATATCTACCGTCTTCTTTTTCATCAACTGATATTAGTTTAGCTTTAGTCCTTACTTTAGATCCTACATTTACTGGTGTTAAAAATCTTACTCTGTCTAAACCATAATTAAACGCCATAGTCATATTGTCTGGCGCTATTCCCCCAGCCTTTAAACCCGCTGTTAAAGATAGCGAAAGAAATCCATGTGCAATAGTAGAGCCGAACAAAGGCGTAGCTTTTTCTGAATCAACATGAATAAATTGATAATCCAAAGTTGCGTCAGCGAATTGATTTATTCTGTCTTGATCAACTTCGAGCCAATCTGAGGGTTCAAATTCTGTACCTATGTAATCTTTTAACGTCTCTGCGGGAACTAATCCAGCCATATTTACCTCCTTATTTTTCTAATAAATGATTTTGATATTCTTCTCTCAAACCAGTTTTTAATAATTTACCTGTTGCTCCGTGGGGCAGTTCATCAACAAATATTATATCGTCAGGCATCCACCATTTTGCAATTTTGTCTGAGAGAAAATTTTCAATTGAGTCTTTTTCGCAGTCTTCTAGACCATTTTTGACTATAAACAAGATTGGTCTTTCGTCCCATTTAGGATGGGCCACTCCAACCACACAAGCTTCCGCTACACCTGGATGTCCAACTGCTGTATTTTCTAAATCGATCGAACTTATCCATTCTCCTCCAGATTTTATTACGTCTTTACTTCTATCAACAATCCGCATATAACCACTGGTATCTATTGTTGCAACGTCACCTGTATCAAACCACCCTTCCTCAAGAGCTGTTGATTCGGATTTGAAATATCTCTCAATGATTGCTGGACCCTTGACCATCAATCTTCCAAAGGTTTTTCCATCATTTGGAAGAATTTTTCCATCGCTGTCTACAATTTTCATGGAGCAGCCATAAACTGAGCGTCCTTGACTAGTTTGAATGTCATATCTTTCCTCTAGATCCATATCCTTCATCTCTGGAGTATAAGAATTTAAAGTACCTAATGGACTCATTTCCGTCATTCCCCATCCGTGAAGTAAAAAACAATCATGTTTTTCCTCAAAAGCTTTAATCATAGCCTTTGGAGCAGCTGAACCCCCTACTAACACGCTTTTTACGGATTCAAGCTTTATACTATTTTTTTCAGCATAGTTAAGTAGATCTAGCCATACAGTAGGAACACCCATTAATTGATTTACCTTTTCTGAGGTGATTAATTTACAGATCGATTCACCGTCTGTGTGAGGTCCCGGAAACACCATTTTTGCTCCATACATAAAAGAAGCATAAGGAATTCCCCATGCATTTACATGAAACATAGGTACAACAGGAAGCAATATTGTTTCTGGTGTCAAATTCATTGCATTGCCTGCAGTCGCATACCATGCATGTAAAACAGTTGATCTATGAGAGTAAAGAACTCCTTTAGGATTTCCTGTTGTCCCAGAGGTATAACAAAGTGAAGAAGCTGTATTTTCGTCAAACTCCGGCCAAGAAATTGTGTCTGATTCATCGGAAATAAAGTCTTCGTAACATATGAGATTCTCTAAAGATGATGAAGGCATGTTTTCTTTATCAGTTAAAATGACAATCCCTTTAACTGTTTTAAGATCCGAGATTACATTCTCAATAATTGGAAGAAATGGAGCGTCCACAAATATATACTTATCTTCGGCATGATTAACAATATATTTAATGTCATCCGGAAAAAGTCTTGGATTTAAAGTATGTAAAACTGCTCCCAACCCAGAAATGCCAAAGTAAAGCTCTAAGTGTCTATAACTATTAACAGCCATAGTCGCAATTATGTCTCCTTCTCCTATTCCAAGGTTTAGTAAAGCATTTGCTAATTTTTTCGATCTTAAAGCAGAATCTTTAATCGTATACCGATGAATGCCTCCTTCAACTGTATTGCTTACAATTTCACTATTAGCATTGTTCTTTACTGCATGTTCCAATACGCCTGAAATAAGCAATTGTTCCTGCATCATGTTACCTAGCATCATTGACTCCTAATAGCTAATTAAAATAGAAAACTAGAATATAACTGTAATTTCAAACCTTCAACTTTTTTTTAAAGTTTTGAACAAATTTTACAATTTTGATTCTTTTTCAATTTGATACTTTTTAAGTTATTTTCTTTTAAATTTAATTCAACTAATTCCGAATTCATCTTTTCGCTGGCAATAATTCTCTTTATAGATTCCGAAGCCATAAAAGAACCAATAACACCCACTAGAGGCGAAAAAATACTTGATTCTCTGCAAGTTAAGTCTTCGCTATCTAAATCTTCAAAAAAACATTCGAGGCATGGAGAATTGTCATCTTTAAAATCTAAAGAAAAAAACTGACCCATCCAACCTTGAGAAGATCCAGAGATTAGAATTAATTCTTTATTTTTACAGTAAATATTTATTAATTTTCTCGTATCAAAATTATCAGTACAATCTAGAATTATTTCTGAATTTTTAAGCGCACTTTCAATGTTAAAGGCATTTAGCTTCAAATCTTGAGCTTGAATATCTATTTCTTTGTTAAGTTTAATAAGTTTGTTCTTTGCGACCGAAGATTTCTGACTATCTAAATCTTTTTCGGAAAATAGTATTTGTCGCTGTAAATTACTAATATCAATAAAATCATCATCTATTAAATTCAATGTGCCCACGCCAGAAGCCGCAAGAAAAGAGGAAGCAGAGCATCCCAAACCTCCTAAGCCAACAATTGAAATCTTTGAAGAAGATATTTTTTTTTGACCTTCTATATCTATCTCAGGCAACATAATATGTCTGCTGTATCTGACTAAATCTGTATCTTTCATTTGCTTAAGATTGAGACTCTCATTAAATTGTTGTTATCTTTTAACTGTTCTAAGTTTTTGTATCCAATTTTTTTTGCCAAAGTCACAATTTTTTTTGATTGTTCGTAAGAGTGTTCTAAAAATAACTTCCCTTTTGGTTTGAGGAATCCAATGCTTTTAGAAATAATAGTATCTAAATCTTTAAATCCTTTTTCATCTGAAAACAAAGCAATAGAAGGCTCAAACCACACTCCGTCTGCATTCTTATCTAAAGAGCTTCTATCTACATAAGGAGGGTTAGAAACTATAAAATCCATTTTTGGAAAAAGCCATTTTCGATTCCAGTCGTGATTTATAAAAATCACATTATCAACATCTAAGCTTTTAGCATTTTTATTGGCTATCATTAATGCCCTTAAAGACTTCTCAGTTCCGAGTACATTTAATTTCTTATTTTCTTTTGCTACAGATAATGAAATAACGCCTGAGCCTATTCCTAATTCTAATAAATCTTTATTATCTAGATCTTGTTCCAATAATTTTTCTACCAGCATTTCTGTTTCCGGTCTTGGAACAAGTACCGATTTATCTACAAAAAAATCATTTTTCCAAAATCCCTTTTTACCAACTAAATAAGCTAAAGGTTTTTTTTTCTTTCTTTCTTGGACAAGATCAAAAAAAAGTTTACTCTCTTTGATATTAATTTTTTCATCTCCATGAGTGAATAGATAGCTTCCATCAACACCTTTTACAAATTCTAGTAAAAGTCTTGCATCTAGGGAGTCTATATTTGTGCTTGCCTTTGAGAGAGCATCTTCGATGTTAATTGTTTGTTGTTTCATCTTCTAAATTAAGTAACATTCTTGATTGATTTTCCTCTAAAAGAGTTTTGAAAATATCTTCCATATCTCCATCTAAAAAAGCTTCAAGGTTATGGCTAGTAAAATCAATTCTATGATCTGTAACTCTGTTTTGAGGAAAATTATAGGTCCTAATTTTTTCGGATCTGTCGCCGCTGCCTACCATATTTTTCCTCTTTTTTTCTAACTCAGAATTTTGCTCGTTTGAAGCTCTTTCATTCAATTTAGATTGTAAAAGAATCATCGCTTTTGCTTTATTTTTATGTTGAGATCTTCCATCCTGACATTCGACCACAATCCCTGATGGGATATGAGTAAGACGAACTGCCGAATCAGTTTTATTTACGTGTTGTCCTCCCGCACCAGAAGCTCTAAAAGTATCAACCCTTATTTCAGACTTATCGATTTCAACTTCATCTAAACTTTCAACCACTGGTAAAATCGCTACGGAACAAGCTGAAGTATGGATTCTTCCTTGAGACTCTGTCTCCGGAACCCTTTGAACCCTATGTACGCCTGATTCAAATTGTAAATACCTGTATACATTATTACCTGAAATTTTAGCTACAATTTCTTTAAACCCGCCTTTTTCCGACTCTCTAGAGGAGATAAGTTCTATTTTCCATTTTTTTCTTTCTGAGAGTCTAGAAAACATTCTGAACAGATCGCCAACAAATATTCCAGCTTCGTCGCCTCCAGTTCCCGCTCTAACTTCTAAAAAAATATCTTTTTCTTCATCCTCATTTTTTGGGATTAATAATTTCTTTAAATCAAGTTCCAATGCTGTTAAAGAGTCATTGAATTTATCAAATTCTTCTTTTGCAAAATCTTTTATTTCGATATCAGAATCATTCATTAAGACCTTGGCCTCCTCAAGTTCTTCTTTTATTTTTTTAAACTCAAGATTTTTTTCAACTAATGGTTTTAAGTCAGAATATTCTTTTGTAAAAGCAGCATAAACTTTTTTATCTTTAAGAATGTCAGATGAAGAAATTTCTTTTTCTAGAAATTTAAACCTTTCCTCAGCAGATTCGAGTCTTTGTATAATGGATTTAAGCATTTTATTAAATTCTGACTGTTATTATATTCATGAAAATTTTAAAAGAAATGAAGAAACTAAACTTTGGTTTTTTATTAATATTAAGTATATTTTTATGTAGCTGCGTTTCAAATTTTGATTCAGAAATAGGAGACAGATTTACTAAAGAAGGAAAATTTTCCCTTACTATTAATAATAAAGTTTTTTCTGGATTTTTAAAAATTGAAAAGGTCCGTAATGACTTTTACTTAAAAATTAGCTCATTTGATAACTTAAACAGATTTAAAATTAACTTTTCAGAAGAAAAAATTTATCTAGGAAAAAAAGAGGTTTTACTTTTTACAATTAACATTAATTCAAATCTTAAAAAACTTAATTTTTTCAAATTATTAAATTGGGCTTTTGAACTATGTGACAATGCAGAGTGTCTCAAGGTAAAAGAGGAAAACTTTTTTTTCGTAAAAACTCAAAAATCTAAATCAACTTTAATTGAAGCAAGTGATTTAGAAGAAACCTTTTCTTTAAAAATATTTATAGAATGATTTACAAAATATCTTCCCCAGCAAAAATCAATTTGGGTCTTAAAGTTCTTAACAAAAGAGCGGACGGCTTTCACAATATAGAAACAACATTTCAATTTTTAAATTGGGGAGACGATATTACAATTGAAACAAAAGTAAATAAAAATCAAATAGTTTGTCCAAGTGTGGAAGAAAAAGAAAATATCATAAGCAAATTGATAAATTTATTAAAAAATACTCATGGTTTTAAAGAAAACTTAAAAGTAACTATTAACAAAAGAATTCCAGCTAAGTCTGGCCTGGGAGGAGGAAGCTCAAATGCCGCATCAGTTTTAGTAGCTATTAATAAAATCTTCAATCTTGATCTTTCAAAAAAAAAATTAATTGACTTGGCTTTGGTTCTTGGTTCTGACGTACCTATTTTCGTTCATGGAAGATCTTCAATTGCCACTGGGAGAGGAGAAATTTTTAAAAAAGTTTCATTGGTTGAAAACCCAGTGCTAGTAATCATCCCAAATTCAAAAGTTTCAACAAAACTTGCTTTTGAGAATTTTAATAATATCGAGTCTATAAAGTATTCAAATAAAAAAAATTTTAATTCTTTCGAAAACTGGATAAGAAAAAATTTTTCTGAAATTGATAAAATTTTTAACTATATTGAAAATTATAATGATGCTCATCTTTCAGGCACAGGCTCTGCTATTTATTCAATGTTTAATAATTTTGAAGAAGCCCAAAAAATAATAGATAATGCACCTTCAAATATGAATTGTTTTTTGACTACTACATTGAATAATTCGCCAATAGAGGATGAGATTAAGAATTATGGGGTGTAGCCAAGCGGTAAGGCAGCGGCTTTTGATGCCGCCATGCGATGGTTCGAATCCATCCACCCCAGCCAAAAAAACATTTTTAGGAAATGACAGAACAAAATAATAATCTTGTCCTATTTTCTGGATCTTCAAACCCAAATTTAGCCCATAGAGTTGCTAAAGAATTAGGGAAAAACCTAGGAGATGCCTATGTTGGTCGCTTTAGCGACCAAGAGCTCAATGTCAGAATTGATGAGCATGTTCGTGGTATGGACGTGTTTATATTGCAATCTACTTGTTTTCCCGCAAATGAGAACTTAATGGAACTTTTGATAATGATTGATGCTCTCAGAAGATCCTCTGCCTCTAGAATAACAGCTGTCATTCCTTATTTTGGTTACGCCAGACAGGACAGAAGGGTAAGATCTGAAAGAGTACCCATAAGTGCAAAGTTAGTTGCAGAGATGCTTCAAAATGCGGGAGCAGACAGGATATTAACTATTGAACTTCACTCTGATCAAATCCAAGGTTTTTTTAACGTTCCTGTAGATAACATCTATGGAACTAATGTTACTTTTGAACATATAGATAAGGCGAATTATGAAAATCTTATAATTGTCTCGCCAGATGTAGGAGGAGTAGTTAGAGCTAGGGCATTAGCAAAACTATTAAATGATGCTGATCTAGCTATCATTGATAAAAGAAGAGAAAAAGACAATCAGTCTCAGGTTATGAACGTAATAGGAGATGTTGCCGAAAAAACTTGTGTACTTGTTGATGACATTGTAGACACAGCTGGAACAATTTGTAATGCAGCTGAAGCATTAAAGAATGCTGGAGCAAAAAAAGTAATATCTTACGCAACACATCCAGTTTTATCTGGGCCTGCATTGGAAAGAATCGAAAAATCAGGGCTAGACGAAATTATAGTTACTGATACAATCCCGCTTTCAGAAGAGGCATCTAAATTAAAGAAAATTAAGATAATCTCTTTAGAAAAAACTATTGCAGAAGCGATTAATAGAGTAAACAAAGCAGAGTCAGTAAGTGCAATGTTTCTTTAGGTTGAGTTATGGGTGATCAAACAGTTTTAAAATTTGAATATATTGCGGAAGAAAATAACCTATCTGCAAAAAGTTTAAGAAATATTGGTAATGTGCCAGGAATTGTTTATGGGTCTGGAGAAGAAACAAAAAAAATTTCCCTTTTAGCAAAGGATCTCAGAAAAGCTTTAGAACTTCCAAGTATTTTTTCTCAAGTAATTTTACTTGAAGAAGGAGAGACATCACATAAAGTCATTCTCAAGGCTGTACAAACTAACCCAGCTAATGACAATCCTATTCATGTAGATTTTATGAAAGTTTCTTCGCAAACAATGATAACAATGCAAGTCCCCTTAAAATTTATTAACGAAGAATCTTGTATTGGTGTGAAAAATCAAGGCGGAATGATTTCAAAAAATAGAAATGAAATAGAATTAACTTGTATGGCAGAAGTTCTTCCAGAATTTATAGAGGTTGACATTGCTGAACTTGAACTAGGTAATTCTATTATGCAAACTGGACTTATTCTTCCTGAGGGAGTGGAACTTTCTAATACTTTAAGCACTAGTCAAGATCAACCAGTTGTCTCTTGTAGCACTACCCGAGCTACCTTAGATATCGATGAATCCGATGCTGAACTATCTGAGGGAGAAGAAGGCGTTGAGGGAGAATCTCAAGAAGGCGATTCTGAAGCTCCGGTAGATACCGAAGAAGAAAATAATTCTTAATGGAAAAATTTTTAATTGCCGGCCTGGGAAATCCTGGAGCTAGGTATGCAAGAACACGACACAATGCTGGAGTAGATTTCGTAGATGAATTATCAGTTAAGTGGGATTTAAAATTCGAAGAAAAAAAGTCCATAAAATCTTATTTGGCTCAATATGTTTTCAAAAATAAAGAAATCTATTTAATCAAACCAATTGTTTTTATGAACAATAGTGGTAATTCTCTTAAACCTGCGATAAAAAAATATAACTTGAACTTAGCAAATGTTTTGATAATTCACGACGATTTAGATCTTCCATCCGGCTCATGCAAACTAAAAAAATCTGGAGGAGATGGAGGTCATAATGGTTTAAAAAGTATTATTGAAAGTCTAGGGGGAGAAAAAGATTTTTTGAGAATGAGAATAGGAATAAGTCA
>QCAB01000022.1 GCA_003282105.1 SAR86 cluster bacterium AG-339-G14 | reverse complement strand
AATTACCGCTATCAAAGAATTCTCAGTAGCAATAAAGGGACCTCTCACTACGCCAATAGGGGGAGGGATACGTTCTTTGAATGTAGCTTTGAGACAAAAACTGGACTTATATCTTTGTCAGAGACCCATTAAATATTTTGAAGGGGTTCCTTCTCCAGTGAGGTATCCTCAAAATACTGACATGATTGTTTTTAGAGAAAACTCTGAAGACATTTATACTGGTATAGAGTTTGCAGCTGATTCGGAAGAAGCTAAGAAAATTATAGACTTTCTGACAAATGAAATGGGTGTTGAAAATTTAAGATTTGAAGACAATTGCGGCATCGGTGTTAAAAATATTTCCAAAGAAGGAACCGAAAGGCTCGTTAGAAAAGCCATTGACTATGCCATCGACCACGACAGGGCATCTGTCAGTATTGTTCACAAAGGCAATATCATGAAATTCACTGAAGGCGCATTTAAAAAGTGGGCTTACGATTTAGCCGAAAGAGAATATGGTGCTACCTCACTTGATGGCGGAGAGTGGATGTCATTCGTTAATCCAAATACTAAAAAACAAATAATCCTTAAAGATATTATTACCGATAATTTTTTACAACAGATTTTGATAAGACCCTTGGACTACGACGTCATCGCCACGATGAATTTAAATGGAGATTTTATTTCCGATGCCCTGGCTGCAAAAGTTGGCGGGCTAGGACTGGCTCCGGGAGCTAATATAGGAGACAAAGTTGCTCTTTTTGAAGCTACCCATGGAACGGCGCCAAAATACGCCGGGCAAGATAAAGTAAATCCTTCCTCTTTGATTTTGTCTGCGGAAATGATGATGAGATATCTGGGCTGGACAGAAGCCGCAGATAATATTCTTAAAGGAGTGACTTGGGCAATAAAGAATAAGTTAGTAACTTATGATTTAGAAAGATTGATGAAAGATGCGACTTTATTAAAATGTTCGGAGTATGCCGATGAAATAAATCATGGCATGACTACTGAATATTTTAAATATATGGAATCTTAATATGATTTTTAATGCGTCAAACTCAGAAGATAATGATTTTGAGGAAGGTTCATCATTAGCGACTAAGACCGCCGACCCAATAGTAAAAAAACCTTCTTTGTATCGAGTGATACTTTTAAACGATAATTACACCCCAATGGAATTCGTGGTTCATGTTTTGCAAAATTTTTTTGGATTAGACAAAGAAAAGGCCACGCAAATTATGCTTGCAGTGCACACCAAGGGTAAAGGAGTTTGTGGTATTTTTACCAGAGAGGTTGCAGAAACAAAATCAATGCAAGTAAACAATTTTTCTCAGCAAAACGAGCATCCATTGATGAGTGAAATAGAACCTGTGGAGGAGGACGATTAATGTTAGAAAAAAACTTAGAAACTTGTTTAAACAACTCTTTCAAAAAAGCCCATGCTGATGGTCACGAATTTGTTACCACAGAACATTTACTATTGTCACTACTAGATAATGAAGATGCGCTGAATCTTTTAGCCTCTTGTGACGTTGACGTTGAATCGCTAAGAAAAGAATTAATTGATTTTATAGAAAATCATGCACCAAAAGGAAAGACTGACGATAAAGAAATTCAGCCAACTTTAAGTTATCAAAGAGTAATTCAAAGAGCAGTTTTTCACGTTCAGTCGACCGGAACGAATGAAGTTTCTGGTGCTAATGTACTTGTCGCTTTATTCAGCGAAAAGGAAAGCCACAGCGTTTTTCTTCTAAAAAAACAGGGCATGACTAGGCTTGATGCAGTTTCTTATTTGAGTCATGGTGAAACTGGAAAGCTCAGCGAAGACGCAGCTAATACTGGTGAAGAACAGATTAACGAAGAAAAGACTGAATCCAATATTTTAAAATTCGCACTAAATTTAAACGAAGAAGCGAAAAATGGAAGAATCGATCCAATTATAGGAAGAGAGAACGAATTAATTCGTATCACTCAAATTTTAGCCAGAAGAAGTAAAAATAATCCAATTTTAGTTGGTGAATCAGGCGTTGGAAAAACTGCTTTAATCGAGGGTCTTGCAAAAAATATCGTCGAAAACAAAGTTCCAGAAACTCTAAAAGATTGCCAAATCTTTTCACTCGACATGGGCTCGCTTTTGGCCGGTACTAAGTACAGAGGTGATTTCGAGAAAAGATTGAAAACAATTTTGCATGAACTTTCCAAGATAGAAAACTCGATTTTGTTCATCGATGAAATTCACACAATAATCGGTGCGGGTGCAACCTCTGGCGGAGTCATGGATGCTTCCAATCTCCTTAAGCCAGTGCTTGGGAAAAATTCAGTGAAATTTATTGGTTCTACTACCTTCAAGGAATACCGAACCGTTTTTGAGAAAGATCGAGCGTTGTCTAGAAGATTTCAAAAAGTCGACTTAGACGAACCTTCTGTTGCCGAAACCATTAAAATTTTGGAGGGTTTAAAACCTAAATTTGAAGAGCACCATCAACTAAAGTATTCAGGCGGTTCGATAAAAGCTGCTGCAGAACTTTCTGCTAAGCACATTCGTGATAAGTTTCTTCCTGACAAGGCTATCGATGTAATCGACGAGGCCGGAGCAAGAATTCGTCTGTCTTCGAGCAAAAGAAAAACTGTCTCTGAACAAGACATACAAAAAATTATCTCGCAAATGGCAAAAATACCTGAAAAGAGTATTTCCGTTAAAGATCGAGTTTCTTTAGGCAAACTCGAAGAGGATCTAAAAAGAGTAATTTTTGGTCAGGATACAGCCATCGAAAAACTTGCTAGTGCCATCGTGCTCTCAAGAGCCGGCTTAGGAAACGATGAGAAACCCATGGGATCATTTTTGTTTTCTGGACCTACTGGGGTTGGAAAAACTGAAGTGTCAAGGCAACTGGCTTCTTTATTAGGAGTTGAACTTATTCGTTTTGACATGTCCGAGTACATGGAACGACACACCGTCTCAAGGTTGATTGGAGCGCCCCCAGGTTACGTTGGCTACGATGAGGGAGGGTTGTTGACTGAAGCCATCACGAAAAATCCTCACTCGGTGATTTTGTTGGATGAAATCGAAAAAGCTCATCCTGAAGTTTTCAACATTCTTTTACAGGTCATGGACCATGGAACTTTGACCGATAACAACGGAAGAAAAGCTGGTTTTAGAAATTGCGTTATTATTATGACCACTAACTCGGGTGCACAAGAAATGGCCAGAGAGTCTATGGGTTTTCAAAAACAAGACAACACTTCGGATGGAACGGAAGCTATTAAAAAAACTTTCAGCCCCGAATTTAGAAATCGTCTAGACGCAATTGTTCAATTCGATGCCTTGAGTAAAGAAGTTATTCACACCGTTTTAGACAAATTCCTAACAGAACTCCAAGCGCAACTCGATGAGAAGAAAGTAACTCTAGAAGTTGATAAAGACGCTCGAGAATGGCTCGCTGAAAATGGTTACGACTCCAAACTCGGCGCTAGACCTATGCAACGATTGATTCAAGACAAAATTAAAAAAAATCTTGCTGAATCAATTCTCTTTGGTGATCTTTCAAAATCGGGTGGGGTTGTTACGGTGAAACTTAAGGATAATGATATTAAAGTTTCTTTCTCTGAACACGAGAATCGAAAAGTACCAGTCAAACCGAAAAAGTAGGTTATTTGGATCTAAACGTAATCCTTCCTTTAGTAAGATCGTAAGGAGTCATTTCTACTTTTACTTTATCTCCAGTTAGAATTCGAATGTAATTTTTTCTCATTTTTCCAGAAATATGGGCAGTAATTACATGGTCGTTTTCTAATTTAACTTTAAAAGTAGTGTTGGGCATGGTGTCGATAACCTCACCTTCCATTTCAATCAAATCTTCTTTAGCCATATAAATATTTAATGTTAATGTAGTTCATTATGACAGATAGAAATGAGGATAAGAAATTTAACCTGAAGGGATTGATGATTTTGTTGATTTCGGTGACAGTTTTTTTGGCTGTTATAAGCTACTTAATAGACTATTTTTTTTAATGCTCCTAACCTTAGTCAGGCATGCAAAATCTTCTTGGTCAGATCTTTCATTAAATGACTTCGATAGACCCTTAAACGAAAGAGGCAAGAGAGATGCACCAAAAATGGCCCAGTGGTTTTTTGAGAATATTTATGAGACTCCCGTCCTTTTTACGAGCCCAGCCAATAGAGCTTTAGCAACCGCAAAATATTTTGAAAAAGAATTTTCTCCGATTGAATTAAACATAGTCGATAATTTGTATCACGCAAATTTACAAGATTACGAAAGTTTAATTTTAGAAAATAATCATTTGAAACATATTGTTATTTTTGGACACAATCCAACAATTTCTTACGTTGCAGAAGAGATGCTTAAATTAAAGAGTATTTATTTAAAGACTTGTTCAATCTGTCAAATAGACTTAATTGATCCTGACGTTTTATCTGGAGAGTTAAATTTTATTAAAAGCCCGAAAGAGGTAATTTAAGCTCTAAAACTTATAGAAAAACTAAGAATAAATTGTTTTTTAAACAATCGGAAATTATTTCTAGTAAAATTCGAATAATGATTAAAGATCAAATTCTATTAGTCGAAGACGAACCTGATTTACTTCAAACCCTTTCATTTAATTTTGAAAATGAGGGTTATAAAGTTTCAAAAGCAAGTAACGGTGAAAAGGCGCTGAAATTACTCGAGGAAAATAATTCCATAGGTTTAGTTGTTCTTGATTTAATGCTACCAGATATCAGTGGTTTAGATATTTGTAGACACATCAGATCTTCAGACTATTTAAAAGACATCTTAGTAATTATGGTGACTGCTAAGGGCGAGGAAGTAGACAGAGTGGTGGGTTTTGAAATAGGGGCTGACGATTATGTCGTAAAACCTTACAGTGTTAGAGAGTTAATGCTTCGAGTCGGCGGTTTGCTTAAAAGATCTTCGAAAGAAAAAGACGAAAGCAATGATGAAGTTCAGATTTATGAAAATTTAAAAATAGATACCAATAAGCACAAAGTTTACATAGCCGATAAAAAAATATCTTTAACTTCAAAAGAATTTAAACTTCTCAAACATCTTTTATTAAAAGCTGACAAAGTTCAGACAAGAGATAATCTTCTTGAAAAGGTTTGGGGTTATAACAACGACGTCACGACAAGAACAGTCGATACGCATGTCAAAAGATTGAGATCAAAAATTGGACAATATGGAGATAGAATAGAAACAATTAGAGGAGAAGGATATCTCTTCAATAAATCAGACTAAATGAAATTTACCGTAAAAATAAGACTATTTTTAATCGTATTATTGGTTGTATGTCTGGTTACTTTGGTCGGATCTATAATTTATAGAGGAAATACTTTTCTAAGTGAAAACCTATTATTAGGATTTAGTTTATTATTTCTCACTTCAATTGTTACAACTTATTTCATTTATCAATACTTTAAAAGACTAGTAAATTCAGCTGCTCAGCTGATTGCAAAAAAAATTGTAGATGATCCTTCGGTTGCTTCTGAAGAAATTTTTGATGAGCTTATTAAGGAATCCAGTCAGGTTGAAAACGATCTAGTCTATTTTACTAAACAAACTGAACAATTTAGTTCCGTGTTATCAAAAATGGGACAGGGAGTTATTTTGGTTGATAAAAACTATCGAGTTTTGTTTGCGAATAAAACTATCAATTCAGAATTCTTTCCTGACTTAAATATCGGCGATAAGCTTTTTGAAAAAATCAGTTATCCTCAATTTAAAAAATTTATCGAAAAAGCCTGGAATAAAAAAGACTTAGTTAGAGAGATTTCCGGCCCTATATCAGTAAAGACTGTTTATCTGGTGAGTGCTAAAAAAGACGACTTAAGGGATGAAATGTTGATTGTTTTTAGCGACATATCTAAATCTAAAAATCTTGAAAAAATGAGAGAAGATTTTATTGGCAATGTCTCTCATGAATTGAGAACACCAATAAGTGTTATCAGAGCTAACGCTGAAACTTTGATTGCAAATAAATTAATTAAAGATGATGAAAACGCTAAATTATTTACAGAAGCAATATCTTCTCAATCAGAACGTATGACAGCCATAGTTAATGATTTGCTTAAAATTTCAAGTATGGAAGCAGGGGAATATCCGATCTCAATTGAGTCTATAGATCCATTTTCAATTGCCAAAAGTTTAATTAAAGAATTCAAACCCGGTTTAGAAGAGAAAAAATTGGTTATTCAAAATAATTTGAATAAACAAACTAGGGTAATGGCTGACGGAGCAGCTTTGAAAATTATTCTGACAAATTTCCTAAGCAATGCTATCAAGCACTCACCTAAAAAAGCTTTAATAAATCTGGAAGAATCTTCCTCTTCTAAAGGTTTTATAAAACTATCCGTATCAGATCAAGGAAAAGGCGTGCCAAAAAAATATAAAGAAAGAGTTTTTGAAAGATTTTACAGAATAGACAAAGGTCGATCGACAAAAGTAGGCGGTACAGGTTTAGGCCTCTCCATCAGCAAAAATTTAGCTTTGATGATGGGCTACTCGGTTGGAGTTGAGTCGAATGAGCCTAAAGGTGCAATTTTCTTTATTGATATAAAACTCGATGAAGCAAAATCCTTTCAAGCTGCTTGAATATTTTTATTTCCCTGCAATTCTTTTTCCATTACTCCATCAACAATATTCCAAGAACTATCAAATAGGTAAGAGTTAGGAAAAAATTCCATGATCTTTGCAAAAATAGCAATAGCGTATTCAAGAATGTCAGCTCTATCCTCGGGAAGAGAATAAAATGACATTTTTTCTTCAAAATTCTTGTTTTCCAGTTCTTTTTTTAAAGCTCTCAATTCATCTAGGGAAGATTTCCCATCTTGTTTATTGATAATCTCATTTATAAGTCTGGCATTACCTCCGACACCAATTATATTTTTTATATTTTTAGACGGAATTTTAGTAAGCCACTCTTTTAAATTATCCCAATGCTTGGGCGAGTCTTTTTTTTCTAAAATTCTAACCGCTCCAAGAGGAAAAGATTTGGCAAGATTTTTTCCACTGCCTTGATAAAAAATCTCAGTACTGCCACCACCGATATCTACAACCAAGGTTTCTTCCTTTTTAAAACTTTTATAATTAAAAAAATTTAATAATTGCGCTTCTTCGTTTCCGGATAAAATTTTTATTTCTATATCAGTTTTTTTTGTTATTTTTTTACAAATTTTATGTCCATTAGAAACCGTTCTCATTGCCGAGGTGGCTACTCCAGATATTATTTTAATATCTTTTTTATCGGCTTTTTCTTTGAGCCTAATTATGCTTTCTAACAATTTTTGCTCAGTTTCGGAAGAAATTTTCTTAAATTTGAATGCGTCAGTTCCCAGCCTAACTGAGATTCTTTTAAAAGTATCTAATTCTGCAAAAGTTTTACTTTTTTTTGATGATATTCGATATTGGCGATATTTAATGGCGTTTGAACCAATATCAATGCAAGCCAGGCGTTTAGCTTTATTCTTCATCGGCCATAACTTTCAATACCTTGTATTGCTGATAACTTAAGTTATTAAATGGGACTTTATTTATAGTTAAAGAGTAATCGTTAATATTCTCTGTCCAAACTTTTGGCTTTGGTAATTTTTTACCAGGATAATCAAAACTCCCAAGGATATAGCGTAATGCATGAAGCACAGCTATTTTTTTATCGTTTGCGTTTAAAACTATCCAAGGCGCTTCAGAATAGGAAGTTTTCTTGAACATTTGCTCTTTATATAGAGTAAAAATATCCCATTTATCTAAACCTTTTAAGTCGTTTTCACTTATTTTCCAATACACCAAAGGACTATTTTTACGTTTTTCAATTCTCATTTTTTGGGTTCCTTTTTCTATGGATAAATAAAACTTAAGTATTTCTGTCCCCCTTTCTCTGAGTTTTTGCTCCCAGGGCACAACTTTTTTCATAAAAGATTTATATTGTCCTTTTGTACAATAGCCCATCGTAGATTCAACTAAAGCTCTGGTGTACCAAGATCGATCAAAAAAAACTAGTTCGCCTACATCTGGCAATTGTTTCTCATATCTTTGGAACCAATTTTTTGATTCTTTTGCAGTAGGTATCCCTAACTTAACTAGGCGACAGTGTTTTGGTATTAAATATTTAGATAAAACAGAAATGCTCCCTGTCTTACCAGCTGTATCTCTTCCTTCAAAAACAACAGCAATCTTTTTTTTCTCCTGAATGACCCAATCCTGGAGTTTGACTAGTTCAATTAAAAGCTTCCTCTTTTCTTTTTCATATAGCTTTGAGTCAATTCTTTTATAGTTTGGTATATCAAATTCAATCATGTTTTATTTGCGGAGATTTATTCTAGCTAAGTTTTCTTAGAAGAATAACTTTTTCACTAAATTGTCACATATTTTTTGCTTATCTTCCCTATTTCGCAATCAAATCTTAATAAAGAGTAAATAAAATGAACTTAAATATTAATAAGTTATATTTTCAGGAGAAATATGAAAAAATTAAATCTTTTGTTACTAACGATTTTAGTTTCTTTACTTTCTACCAATTCTCTTGCCACACCTAAGATTTATGGAAAAATAAATATTGCAGCTGATGATGGAGATGGAACTGACGATTATGTTAATAATGCTTCTAGATTGGGAATAAAAGGCATTGTGGATCTTGATGGGTTGACTGGGATTTATCAAGTTGAATACGAAATAGATCCTACCGATGGCTATGCGCAAGATGAAGTAAAAAATTCCAATGGATATGTTACTAAATCAGCCATGATTGCAAAACAAAGAAATACCTTTGTTGGTCTTAAGGGTGATTGGGGAACAGTTAAGCTGGGATTTCACGATACTTATTTGAAACTTGCTCAAGGCAAAGTCGATTTATTCAATGACCTAAGAGGTGATATTAAAACTACTTTCAGTGGAGAAGATAGAACGTCAGATTTTCTAGGTTACGAATCTCCGGTCTTTGGTGGGGGCTTTCAATTTAAATATAATTTTAGTGATGGTGGATCTGCAGCTAATGGCGGTACAGGAAATAGGGATGCCAAGGCTTATGCTATTTCTTATAAAACTAAAAAAATCTATGCCGCTTACGCTTTTGAAGACAACAGTACAAAGTCAAGTGGAGAGGATCACACAAGAATTGTGATACAAGTTCCTATTGGACCAGTTAAAATTGGATTAATTGATCAAGAATCTGAAATAGGAACCTCAAAAGATGATTCAACTATGTTTAACATTGCTTGGAAAGCAACTGACAAATTAACTGTTAAATTCCAAACTATGGATAAGCAAGATGAAAATGGTATTACTCAAGACGATGTAACTTCATTTGGAATAGATTATAAACTCGCAAAAAAAGTTAAATTATTCTTTTATGATACTGAGCATGAGGATGGCGTAATCTCTATTTCAAATCAGCCTAAGGATTACACTGGAATAGGAATAGAGTTCAAATTTTAAACTGTCTCTTTTTACAATTTAAACTAAAAGGAAGAACCTGATTCTAAGACTTAATGGAAAAAAAATACATTGCTGAATTCTTAGGAACCTTTTTTTTAGTGGCTACAGTTATTGGTTCTGGGATCATGGGAGATGATTTATCTGCTGGTAATGAGGCTGTAGCTTTATTAGGGAATACGATTGCAACCGGAGCAATTCTATATGTCATCATTAAATCTTTTGAGAATTTATCTGGGGCTCACTTTAACCCAATTGTCTCTATAATCTTTTATTTTTTAAAAGAGATTAATTTAAAGGATTTGATCTTTTATTTGGCTATTCAATTTGCTGCAGGATTATTAGCAGTACTATCAATCCACTTCATATTTGAGCAGAGTTTGCTCCAGATTGCATCTAAACCCAGGACGGGTATGAGCATGTTTTTCAGCGAAATAATTGCATCAGTTGGATTAATTTTAACTATCTTAATGGTGAGAAAAAATAATAAATCTAATGTAGCTATTTCAGTTGCTTTGTTTATAACAGCTGGATACTGGTTTACATCATCTACTTCATTCGCAAACCCAGCAGTAACTCTAGCTAGAACATTTACCGATACATTCACTGGAATTTCTCCAGAGTCAATAATTTATTTCTTTTCAGGCCAATTAATCGGTCTATTTATTGCCTTGTTTATTTATAAATTTCTAAAATGAGTGAATTAAAAAAAATATTATTTCTTTGTACTGGTAATTCTTGTAGATCACAAATGGCTGAAGGTATTGCAAAAAAATTTACTTGTTTCCAGGCTTTTTCAGCTGGCACTAAAAAATCAGAATTAGACTTATACGCTGTCAAAGTAATGTCAGAAATAAAAATTGATATATCAGATCAATTTTCTAAAACCGTAAATGAATTAGAAGAGAAAGATTTTGAATATGTTTTTACATTATGTTCAGATGCTGAAGAAAGCTGCCCAATCTTATTCAAAGGCAAGACCATTCATATAGGTTTTGAAGATCCTCCTAAGCTTTCAGAAAAAATATATGATGATTTAAAAAAATTAAATATTTACAGAAAAGTAAGGGATGAAATTCTTAATTTCATCTTAAATATCAACAAATACATTTAAATTTTCCTATAAGTTTCTTAGCTTTTCATTTATGTAGCAGACACACCACATATCTTTGTTGAAGACGATATAAGTTCTTGAGGTTTAGATTTTAAGCTTGATAAAAAAGTTAAATTAGTCTATTGTGTCTTTTGTGTGACAAAAAAGTGTCATATAAGTTACTAATAAATATGAATACTAAAACAGTTCTTAAAGACCAAGGATTAATGCCTGCAAACTCTCAAGCAGAAGAGATGATGATAGTTGGTTTTATTTCTTTATGGGTAGTTTTGGCAGCAGTTCTTTATTTTTCGTAAATATCTCTGTTAAAAACACCTCATCTAATAATTCATCCTAAACTAGCAAGGAAACGAATTACTTACTATTTCACCTAAATTTCACTTAAATATCTAAATTTAGTCACACTACGGCAATAGTTTCTCAACAATCTTGTAGTTTAATTATTATTAAATTTAGAGAGTTTAAATATGGAAACTTTATTTTTGGATCCTTTCAATATACTTTTGCTTGCAGGATTTATTGGGTTTTTTATGGCTTTTGGCATTGGTGCTAACGATGTTGCAAACTCCATGGGGACTTCTGTAGGAAGCAAAGCTATAACTATTAAACAGGCAATTATAATTGCGGCGATTTTTGAATTTTTAGGAGCCTTTTTAGCAGGTGGAGAAGTAACTTCTACAATTAGAAAGGGCATCGTTGATCCAAATCTCTATGCAAATGATGTAAATATATTTGTGATCGGAATGATATCTGCTCTTTTAGCGGGAGGCACTTGGTTGTTTATCGCAAGTTTAAGAGGCTGGCCTGTTTCTACTACTCACTCAATAGTGGGAGCTATTATTGGTTTTGTACTAATTTCTAAGGGAGTAGATGCTGTATCTTGGGGCAAGGTTGGTAATATAGCAATGAGTTGGGTAACTTCCCCTTTATTTTCTGGAACTTTAGCCTTTGGACTTTATATTTCTGCAAAAAAATTAATTTTAGACAGAGCCAATCCTGGAAAAGCAGCTATCACTTTTATTCCATTATATAGTTTTCTAGTAGCAGTCGTTATTTCACTCGTCACAGCAAGGAAAGGTCTTAAACATGTAGGAATAGAATTTTCAGAAAATGAAATTTATTTATTTACTTTAATTTTTAGCATTATTGTTGCAACTGGAACAGCATTTTTTTTAAGAAGGAATAAAGATCAAATAATGAGAGAAGGCGGCATTGAATTTGCATTTGGATTGCTAATGATAGTTTCTGCTAGCGCCATGGCTTTTGCCCATGGTTCAAATGATGTTGCAAATGCAATTGGACCTTTGGCAGCAGTTGTAAGTGTTGTGGATACTGGCGAAATAGGATCTAAATCTTCAATCAGCCCATGGGTGTTACTTGTTGGAGGTATTGGTATAGTTTTTGGTTTAGCAACTCTAGGTTCCAGGGTCATCTCAACAGTTGGAAAAAAAATTACAGCTCTAACTCCTAGTCTTGGCTTCTCGGCGGAAATGGCCACAGCGTCTACTGTTGTTGCTGCAACTTATCTTGGGTTTCCTATTTCAACTACACATACACTAGTTGGTGGAGTTATAGGTGTTGGTCTAGCTAAAGGTGCAGAACACTTAGATTATGCTTCCATAAAGAGAATAATTGCTTCATGGTTAGTAACTATTCCAGCTGGAGCAGCTTTTACAATTTTTTTCTATATTTTATTAAGAATAATTTTTAGTGCATAAAGTTTTTTATTCAAAGAATAAATAACAACCAAATTCCAGACAAAGCAATGTGCGGACCAAAAGCAATTTCAAAGTTTCTTTTGTTTTTGATATACGTCATAACAACATAAAAAAAAATTCCTGACACTGATGAAAATAAAATCAGCAAAGGAATTTTTTCTAGTTCAAATAAACCAGATAAAAAAGAAATTAACAGTACATCGCCCATTCCAAGACCCTCCCTGGAACGAAGAATCTTAAAAACAATACTGACAAATAATAATGCTAAAAAGGTAATTAAAATAAATAATAGTGTTTGGAAAATAGTATCTGAATTAATTAAACAAATATTAAATAAGATCAATAAATTAAGAAAAAAGGGTATTTTAAAAAAATTTAGATCAATTTTTGAAATAAGTATGAGGTTCAAAAAAAGTATTAAGTGTAAATAAAAATTTATGCTTAATAAGCCAAATTTAAAATAAAGGGCAATAAATAGTAAAGAACATATAATTTCTGT
>QCAB01000021.1 GCA_003282105.1 SAR86 cluster bacterium AG-339-G14 | reverse complement strand
TTTTGTTAAAAAATCAGTGAATATAAATCTAGACTCATTAGCTAAAAGTTTTGTTTTTTTTAGCAAAGAAGCATGTTCTTCAATTGATCTAATTTTACCTCCAATAATTACTTGACAGTCTTTTTGAATATATTTGAGAGAGTTCAAAATAATGTCAATTCCTTTATTATGAGTATGATTTCCCAAAAATAAAAACTTAGTAAGATCGTTGTTCAGTTTAAATTTTTTCCTAACTGTTTTTTGTATTTCTAAAGAAGGTTTTTTTAAATAAAAGTTGTCATAACCATTTGGAATAAATTCAATCAATCCTTTATAAGTTAAGTTTTTCATTAAGACTTCTTTTTCAGGAGGCGACAATAAAAAAATTGCACTAGCGTTTTTAATTGTTTTATAGAAAGGTCTCAAAACAAATAGTTTTAAAAATAAAGATTTTATAAAATTTATGTTAAAGGCATTTTTGTAATCAAACATTTCAACAAATCCATGGGAGGAAATGACATACGGTATTTTTTTCTTTAGACATAATTTTGCCAATTTCCACAGAGCCAGAGGTGGAACTGGATTATGAAAGTGGACTATGTCTGGTTTTGATTTTTCTATATATAAATCAATGTCAGTTCGCCAAAAGGAATTTGTAATTTGGGAAGAAAAATTTCTTAAAAATTTTGGCAAAAAATTCGTGCATTTAAAATTCTTTATGACAAGATTTTCTGCTTTTTCTTCCAAATTGTTATTAGACATAATTGCTAATTCAATATCACATAATGCTGAAGAAAATTTAGATAAATTTATTGCTGCTGTAACCGCCCCGCTTACTGAATATTCAGGAGATGTAATTACGACCGCTAATATTTTCATGTTGACTATTTCTTAAAAAAAAGAAAAAATTTCATCTGACTCCCAAGTATTTTTTAGAGTTTCTTTTATGGGAGTTTCCGGAACCCAATTAGTTATTTTTTCAAGTTTTTTTGTTGAAGCTAAAATAATAGGATTATCTAATCTTCTGATTTTTGATGGATCTTTTAAAATTTTAAAATCTTTACCTGATATTTCTCTTATAAATTTTATAATTTCAGACATACTAAAAGTTTTTCCTGAGCCTAAATTAACGATTAAAGGTAAACCAACTTTTAAACTATCTATTTCACATATTTTCAAAAGCCCTTTTGCGACATCGTTTACATCAATAAAATCTCTTTTTGAATCTATATTTCCTAAATTTAGTTCTCTTTTACCCTCTTTAAGCTGATTTATTATTTCTGGAAGAATATGCGGATTAGTTTCTCCAGGACCAATCACATTGAATAGTCTTACAATCGTAGCATTTAAATCCCTTTTTTTTGAAAACAACTTCACATAATGTTCTCCGTGTAGCTTTGTATGACCATAAAGATCCAATGGTCCTTCGTCAGAAACTTCTTCAACTAAAGATGTTGAGGTAGGTGAATAAACAGCTGCTGAAGAGATAAAAATAAACTTTGCTTCTTTATTTATATTTTCTAGTAAGTTTATTGTTGAGATAATATTGGTAGTTGTAGCTAGATGAGGATTTTTTTCACATAATGGAATAAAATGGATTGCAGCTAAATGAATAAGAATATCTGGATTTACTTTTGAAATGATTTCACTAACTCTATCTTTATTTGTTAAATCTTCTTTATAGAAAAAGAAAGTGCCTGTGTCCATCTCGTCTAATCTACTTTCACCACTCAAGAGGTTATCTACCATATGTACTTCGTAAATATTCTTAGAAGCCTTAACTAATTGTCTGCCTACAAAACCCGCACCGCCAGTAATTAGAATTTTTTTCATAAGTTATAATTTCATATTCCAAAGTTTAACCGTTTTTTTTGAAATTATTTTTTCTTTTACTTTTTGCAGATCTCTTATGAATAAAGTGTTTCCTTTAGGAATTATATTATCAATCCTAAAAAAATTTTTTTCTTTTGGATTATAAGTATAAGGAAGAAAATTATATTTGTTTAGATAGTTTTCTATAGAATCCTCTTCAAAGCCGTATCTTGATTGGTTTCCATTGATTTCAACTAAAATCCCAAGCAACTCTTCACATTGCAAAATCTTATTAGAGCCTTTGAGAACTGATAATTCATGTCCTTCAACATCAATTTTTATAAAAGTAGGTAGAGAAATGAAAGTAAATGAATCTAAATCTCTAGTTTCTAATAAATCTACTTCTATATCACTATCCTCAGTAGTAGATAATAGATAATTTTCAGGGCCAAGATTTGATGAAAATCTCATAAATCCTTTCTTTTCTGAAATAGCCAGATTAAATGGGAAAACATTAGTTAAAGCGTTAATTTCCAAATTTTTTAATAACTTAGAATAATTTTTAGAATTTGGCTCAAAACAATAAGTTTTAGATTTGCATATGCCTGCGGAAATTAAACTATATGCCCCTACATTAGATCCAACATCAAGAAATGTATCTTTGTCATCTAAAAAATCTATAATAAATCTCATATCATCATAGTCATAAAGGCCAAAGTATAAATTACCTGTAAAACCAGTATCTCCAGATTGACATATAACTTTTAAGTCATTAAGCCAATTCTCAATAGAATTATTTTTAATTCTAGAAACTATTTGCCATCTAAGTATCCTAAAAAAAGTTTTGAATATATTTTTTTGTCCAATCGGATGAGTAAAAGTAGTTTTTATTAAACTCGTAATTACCTTAAAAAATTTCATGTTCTTATTTAAATGCATTTAAAACTAACATCTTAAAAATTAAAGAATCTTAATGTGTACCTAATAAAACTTAAAATCCTCATCTCTAAGGATTTAAGTTGTGTATTTTTATATGTAAACACTTTCGGAGAAACTTGTTTAACAAACCTAAATTCTTTATTTCCAAATGACGAAAAATATGCTCCCCAAGAGAGTGCGTCAAGATAATCTAATTTTTTTTCATTATTTTTGAGGAAATTATCAATATCTTCATATTTTTCTGCCCTTTCAAAACAAGATAAATCTTGAAACATATTTCTTCCTATAAAAATAACCGACTTTCGTCTCAAACTAGCTTCGACAGATATAGAAGAACCAAAACATATTATTTTTTCTGAATTTTCAATAAGTTCATAACTATCAAAATCTGAATCCGGGGGAACATGAAACACATTTTTTGGGGAATTATTAATTAGATCCATCATTTTTTTTCTTTCGTTCCCTTTTATATGCCTTGAGTTAGGGTGCCATCTAACAACAAGCACTTCGTTAGATGATATTTTGTCTTGTTTATGAAGATAGGATATTCCTTCATAAAAATCTTTACAAAAATCATTAGAAGTATCATATCCTTCAACCCCAGCAAATTCTGAATAAGTTCCTGTAAAAGCTGAAATTATTTTTTTTCCTTTAAAATTAGAATAAAATTTTTTATTTCTCTTATATTTTGATGAAAATTGATAATAACCTAAGTAATTGATTTCTTTTTTTTCTGCTCTATTTATTGATTGCCCACTTGCAACATTAAAAAAATCTTCAGCTCTTTTTTTTAATTTTGAAGCATATTTTTTGTCTTCTAATCGTCTTTTTATTTCTTTGATTTCATTAATAGCTTTAGGAATATCATGAACAGTATCAGAATTATCTCTTACAAGTATTTTGTTATATCCTCCTCCAGATATGAAAGGAGAATAATTTATTCCTTTACTTTTTGCTGCCATTAAAAAAGCACCGTCGCTCGATCTTCTTCCATTCCATGCATAAGCCTTGTGAATATCTTTTTTGTTAAAAAAGATCATAGAATTTTCATAGATGGATATCGAATTATTTAGTAACTCTTCAATTCGATTTCTATATTTATATGTGGAAAAAAAACTATCATTTAATTCGGTTACTAAAGTTGAATAAACCAGATTACCCAAAGAAATTCCTTTATATCTAAAACTTTGTAAATCTGAATACGACTCGAATTTATAAGAAAGACTATTTGAGTAGTTAGATAAGTCTAATTTTTCTGGAAAAATATTTGTATGAATAAGAATTTTCTTTTCTGAATGCCTTGTTTGTCTTTGACATATATTACAAAGATATTTTTTTTTAAGTGGATTAGCTGGACATCCACTTACGTTTTCATCACATGAAATGTAAAAAACTTTATTTCCTTGATTTGCTTCATCAAGTGCAATTTCAACTGATTCAGCATGATGAGCGGTCCATATTGGCACATGTGAAAAAATTGCAATGTTCATTTTTTTAGTTTCTCTAAAAAAGCTGATGATAAGTTATTCAAAACCTCATCTTTTTCCTCTTCTTTAAAAAACATTTTTAAATGGTTTAAGTTAAGAGCACCTTTCAATATAAAAGAAGAATAATTCCTAATAAATTTAAGAACATCTTTTTCTACCTCTTGTTTTGTTTTTTTTGAAAGCTCAATAATAATTTCTGCTAAATTCTTATTAGTTTTAATAAATGGAGAAGAATCGCAATAACTATGCCAAGCCTCGCTAAATAATAATGAAGGCTTAAGATCTAATAATGCTTCCCAAGCAGCGGATCCTGAAACCGTTGCTACTATAGATGATTCTTTAATTAGAATTGATTGGGAAAAATCTTCTTTTATAAATTTTACATTCTCTAAATCATTAATTAACTTGTAAAAAGATTTATCTCTTGCATTAAAGTTTCTTAAATCATATAAAAACTGTTTTGGATGTTCTTTGACTATTATTAGCCAGTCCTTCGGAATAGCTTTTGAAAGTGCTGCGATCATAAGAGATTGATTATTATAATGACCTCCTTCTGGAAGAGTTGACCTTTCTGGTTGCAAATGTAGTGAAACATATATAAATTTTCTTTTAGGAATTTTTGATATTGAAATTTTTTGATAAAAATTTCTTAATTCTTTTAAGTTTTTAGTAAAAGTTAAATGCAGTTTAAAGTATTTTCTAAAATTTATATTATTTGATCCTGCAATTATGCTATTTTGTTTGGAAGATTTTATCGAATTATCTTTCATAATTGGCAAACCATCCTTCAAAATTCTTAATGTTGTAAGAAAGTCTCCTGGAAAAATTTTTTTTATTAAATTTTTAATTTTTTCTTTTAATGAAACACTTTCCCTTTTCCATGCCCCTCCAATTTGGTTCTTTGTAAAATTTAATTCTCTTAATTGACTCATATTCAAAGATGCTAAATACTCAGAATCTTTAATAGACTTTTTAGATGAGTGGAAGAAAGAAAAATTAGTTTTTCCTGGTCTGAAATCTTCGTCAAGAAATATGTAACCGCCTAAACCCGTTTTTCTCATAAATACTGTTTTAAGTCCTATTTTCTTTGCAACAAAAAATAGAAGAATGTCCCATGGCATATGAGGAACATTACAGAAAATAACAGAATCAATATCTTTTCTTGTATCAAAATAGACTTCAAAAAAAGAAGTTAAATTCCAGAAAAAATCTGTTTTTTTTCTCACAGATAACCCTAAAGGATCAATTCTGTCATAAGCTTGTAAAAAATAAATTAAGCACTCTTGATATTCTTCACTTTTCTGACGATCAATTTCTTTTATATAAAAAGACTCATGAAAATTTATAAAAACTTCTTGGGAGTAAAGTGTAGTAGCATCTAAAAATTCTAAATCACTTATTGATGAATGCCGATCAGGTGAAGTGTGGCTACATATATAATTGTAATTTTCTGGATTTTTAGAGACCATTTTTTCACATAGCTCTTGCAAATATTCGTCTCCCATAAAATCGCAAATCAAAGTAGACATTTTTATTTTTTTTTAGCTACACAAATTAATGTATCAGTATTTTCAGTTTCTATTAGCCATCTGCAAT
Organism: SAR86 cluster bacterium AG-339-G14; assembly: GCA_003282105.1. GTDB lineage: Bacteria > Pseudomonadota > Gammaproteobacteria > Magnimaribacterales > AG-339-G14 > AG-339-G14. The sequence continues at coordinate 6,986 of QCAB01000021.1, read as the reverse complement.
AAGAATCATTGAGATCTTTATTGAAGTTATCTAGATATTTCTCATGTCCTCCGGGTTTCCTGTCATGAAGCCATCCAAAATGATTCAAAAATCCGTATCTTTGAATATGAAATATTTTTGCTTCTATAAATCCTGCGCTATCAACAAAGGCTTTTAAACTATTTTTTGTATGCAAAACCAAGTGTTCGTTCCAAAAAAGAAAATCTTTTACTTCAGGCAAATTAATTTTTTTTAATAAATAGTCGTTTGCATGTGGAACTTCGATAACAATATTTCCGCCTGATTTTAATTTTTCATAAGCTAGATTTAAAAAATTTAGTTGATAAGGAATATGCTCTAAAACATGAAACATAGTAAGAAGATCAGGTTTATCATTTACCAATCTCAAGTCTTTATGTACCTTGATTTTTAAATTCTTCTCAACATATTCTAAAGCTATCTGATTAAGTTCTGCTCCTTCAACTTTTTTACAATAATCTTTTGATAGTTTTAGAAATCCACCCCATTCTGAACCAACATCAAGAAGATAGTTATTATTTTTAATATATTTTTTGAGAAAATTAAACCTTCTAAGATCATCTTCAAAATATCCATTTTTTTTAAAAAAATTATCAAAACCAGCAGCTTCAGGTGATTCTTGATAATAATTTTCTGGAAGAGAGTTCTTTTCTAAAAATAATAAATCTGAGGATTTATCAATCAGAACCTTAAAGTCTCCATCTCTAGTTTTGTTATGAAAAACTCTTATTTCTTTTGGATCAATTAAGTTAAGTTTTATTAAATCTTCGTATACAGGATTATTAATTTTTAATTCACTCATATTTTAGAGCTTCAAACTGATGTATATTTCCGATATCTTTCCAAGCTTCAAACATTGGATAAACTAAAGTTTCTAAATTATTTTTTTTTAGTAAATCGAAGAGTTCAGGCATATCTATTATTTGTCCATTTAAAGGCTCTAAAGATTCTGGATTCAAAATATAAATTCCAGTATTTATATAATTTGAAAATATAGGTTTTTCTTTAAAACCAACAATATTTAAACCTTTCGTTTCAACTACTCCATAATCGCTTTGCATTTCATGAAGTTTTACAGCCATGGTGGCTTTCGAATTTCTACTAGAATGAAATCTTAAAAAATTTACGAAATCAATTTCAGTAATTACATCTCCATTCATAACTAAAAATGGATTATTTATTTTTCCTTTGAGCAAATACAAACTTCCGGCTGTTCCAAGGGGCTTGTTTTCAGAAATATACTCGATTTTTATATTAAATTTTTCCCCATCTTGAAAATAATCTTTAATTTGTTCTGATAAATAGTTAACTGATATATAGATTTTAGAATATCCAAATTTTTTAAGTCTTTTGATAAGAGTTTCTAACATAGGAGTGCCAGAAACCTTTAGCATTGGTTTTGGACAATCATCAGTTAAGGGACTAAGTCTTGAGCCTTTACCGCCTGCCATTAAAACAGCTACTTTCTCATCCTTTAATTCGTTTTCAAATGAATACTCAAGAGCAATTAATACAATCTTGCCTGAGATATCAGTTACGGCTAACGAATTAATATTTTTTTCACTCATTAATCTTAAATAATCTGAATCGATATCCTTTTTTTTTGAAGTTATTGGAGACGGATTCATTAACTCTTTCACATTTGAATCGAGTCTTGTATTTTTTAAAAAACCCCTTCTAATATCACCATCTGTCACAGAGCCAATTATTTTTTCTGAATCACTTGAATAAACAAATAATATTTTTTTAGTTAGATTCAACTTTTTTAAAGCGTCTTTAACACTGGAAACATCGCTAATAATGAAGTTATTAAAATCTAGATTTTTTTTATTTATTAATTTAATCACTTGAATCCTTCTTTAGTTTTAACTCCTTTCAAAGTCATTTCTTTTCTTAAAAGTTTTTTTAAATCAATATCTATTTCTGCAAGAATTTTAGCTATTTTTTTACCCGCATCGCCAACTCCATAAGGATTTTCTACTCTTTGACATGAAGATATGAAATCAGAATCTGTGGAACATTTTTTAATGGCTTTATAAATTTCTTCTTTATTATAATTTGCATCTATAACGTTTAATGCCCTCAACCTGCCTTTTTGCCTAGATCCTATATTTACTGTAGGACAATAAAAAGCTGGTGTTTCTTTTATTCCCGATGAAGAATTACCCACGCAAACTATTCTATTTTTTTTTGAAGAAGCAAGGGAAAGAATACCATGATAATCGTATCTTCCAAGTGATTGATGAATTTGTATATTTTTATTTTTTGTATTCTTAAAAAAATTATTTATAGCTTCAATAATTTTTATTCCTCCGATATCATTATTTGGATACGTAATTATTATTTGATAGTTTTCGTCTGATAAATCCTTTAAAGCCTCTAGAGAAGGAAGAATTTGAGAATCAGCCAACTCAAACTCTGTAGTTACAGAGTGTTGGGTAAATAGCACTAAAGGCTTATTGAGATCAATTTTATATTTATCAACTAATTCTTCAGAAGAAGCAAAATTATTATCTGCTATCAAGTCAATTGCAGGAAATCCAACAGTATTTACTCTCCAAGAAGCTTCTCCCATGGCTAGTAATCTATTGGTAGCTTGTTCATTTGTTGTGAAATGAATATGAGACAACTTAGTCATGGCATGCCTCACTGAGTCATCTAAAGCTCCTCCTTCTGTTATGTCTCCTCCTTCTATATGTGCTGTAGGAATATTCATTTGAGTTCCAGCTATTACAGCTGCAAAGCCCTCAAATCTATCTGCATAAACTAACAAGAAGTCAGGCTTAATTTCATTGAGTGCATTTGAAATCGACAAAATCCCAGTCCCAATTGCTTTTGGTGTCGCATAACTTTCTTTTTCATCAAGCTCTATATTGACTTGGTAGTCTATTTTAAATCCATCGGATTTAATTTCTTTTATTGTTTCGCCAAAATTAGAATCTAAGTGAGCTCCAGAAACAATTAATTTATATTGCAGTTGGTTGTGTTTATCAATAGCTTTAAGAACAGGATACTGGAGACCATATTCTGCTCTATTTCCTGTAAAAACTGCAATTGTTTTCATAGTTGGGTAATTATAGTTTTCAAACTATCAAAAAAATTTGATTCAGGCTTCCATTGATAATCATTTTGAGTGCTTTCTATATCTAAAATTATACTGGAGTGACTTTTTAAAGGATTATTTTCAACTAATTTTAGATCTTTTTTATTTAAAGTTTTTTTTAAAAAATTAAATATCTCCTCCACAGATAATCCTTTGCTTGTTCCAGCGTTATAAATGCCGTGCTTAGGATTTTCTATAACTTTCAATAAAAGATTAGAAAGATCTTTAACGTTTATATAGTCTCTTATCGAAGTTTTATTTCTTACTTTTATTTGAAATTTATTTAATTTTATTTTCCGAAATAATTCGGAAATTAAATTTTTTTTACTCATTCCAACTCCAAAAACATTGGAAATTCTAATTACTGTTCCTCCATTTTTTAAAACAACTTCTTCACAAGACTTTTTAGATCGAGCATAAATAGAATTTAAATTAAGAGGATCATTAGTTTTCAAAAGTTTTTTATTTTTGCTTTCGTATATTGATGCCGACGATGCATAAATAAACGAATGTTCTGTAGCATTAATTGCATTAATTACCTTAATCTTAGATTCTTCAATATAATCTTCGCCTAAATTCTCAGCATTTGAAATAATATTATTCTCTGCTAAAAAAACAATTTTTTTAAAATGTGGAATTTTTTCGAAGTTATTTATTACAAGATTAGGAAAATTATTATTAAACTTTTTTCTAGATACCCCATAAAAACTTATTCCATTAATATGTAATAAATTAGATAACTCATTTCCTATAAAGCCAGAAGAGCCCAAAATGCCCAGATCCTTCATTATTTCTTAAATTGTAAAATCCTCTATATCTGACTTCCTCAGATGAGTATCTATTTTGATATTAGAAAGTGATTTTTTGTTTAGAATTTTCTCGAAGTGCTCTGCTAAAATTTCTCCGCTACCTGGTCTTTTTACCCAAATATTTTCTTTAGAAAAATAATCTCCTTTATTGATTGGTTTAATAGCTACTACAGTCGCGAAAGCAAAATTTATTGTCGGAATCTCTTCTTTTATGGGTCCTTTTTTTCCTCCCCTGGATTGAAAAATTAAATTTGAACCTTCTATTAAAGATTTAGCTTCATTTTCATCCATTGAGCAAACAATATCAGGTCCTTTTCGTTGCATATTGTCTGTAAAGTGTCTTTCTAAAATTGATGCGCCTAAAGCGACAGCTCCGAAACACGCATGGTTAGAAACCGTATGGTCAGATAATCCAATAATGGCATCTGGAAAAAAATTTTCTAGCTCTCTTAATGATTCTAACCTAACTAAATTATTGGGAGTGGGATATATGTTTGTTGTATGCAAAAGAGCAAAGGGGATTTTTTTATTTCTAAAAATGTTTACAGCTTTTTCTATGCTTTCAATACTATTCATACCAGTGCTTAAAATAATAGGCTTTCCAAATTCAGCAATATGAGAAATCAAAGGATAATTATTGCATTCTCCTGAGCCTATTTTAAATGCAGGCACATTCATTTTTTTGAGTCTTTCTGAAGCGGCTCTGGAAAAAGGCGTACTTATAAATATTTTACCTTTTTCCTCTATATATTCTTTAAGCTGAAATTCTTCGTCTTCAGTTAAAGCACATTCTTGCATTATTTGATAAATAGATTTTTTTGAATTTCCTGGAATTACCTTCTTAGCTTCTTTCGACATCTCATCCTCAATAATATGAGTTTGATGTTTTATTATTTCAATTCCTGATCTTACTGCTGCATCTACCATCTCAATTGCGGTTTCTAAAGAGCCATTATGATTAATACCTATTTCTGCCACTACGAGAGGAGGATATTTAGGTCCAATTTTTCTTCCTTGTATTGAAAACTCATTCATAAATTACATTTTATCATCTAAAAACTTATCAGTTTCATAGTGATCGAAATATGGAATACAAATTTTAAACAAATTTAAAATATCTTTTTTACTGGTTTTAGGATTTCCTTTTAATTTATAAACTTCCTCTATAAAATCTTTTAGTAATGCTTCTTCAATTTCAAAGGTATTTTTAACAATTCCTATTTCTTTAAATCTCTTCATATCTAATTTTTCTCCTGATCTGTAAAACTCTTCAAAAGGTTTTTCTCCGGTAGTATTACTTTTATCAAAAAAACAAGGCCACCTATTATCTTTAATAAAGTTATCTATATCTTCTCTTGCTTCATCCTCACTTTCACAGAAATAAGGTTCATACCCTTTTGATTTTAAGAATCTTATAGCAATATCTGAAAATTTAATTAAATGAATATCCTCGTTAAGTTTAGGAAAAAAAATATCTCCTCCTAAGCCCAGTAGACAAGACATTAAGCATAATTCACCTGATTCTTTTGGTGTAACAAAGTATCTTTCAATATCTATAGGCGCAGCTAAAGGTTGTTTTTTTTTCAATCTAAAGGAAAAACCATCTAATAATGATCCATTAGAAAATGCAACATTTGCAAACCTTGCAGAAGAGATATCTAAATCATTATGATAACGTGATAGGAATAATTCCATAATTCTTTTGGAAGCACCCATTAAATTTACAGGATTCGCTGCTTTATCAGTTGAAACACAAAAATATTTTTTTAGTTGACTAGATTTAAAAATATCTAAGGAATTAACTGTGTTGAGTATATTCACCTCTATCATTCTTAATAAACTAAAAATATCACTTTCACTTCTAACATGCTTAAGTGCAGATAAATTTAAAACATAATCATATGAATTATTTTTGTCGAGAAAATTCCAAAAGTTTTCTGAACCAGCATCGATTACAAATGTTTTAAATTCTCCTTTCGTATACCCGTAAGAACTTCTAATATCTCTCACAAGTTCGACTAAATTATTTTCATTAATATCAATACAATGAAGTTTCTTAGGAGATCTTGAAAATAATTCTTTTGTGACTGCTTGTCCAATAGAGCCTGCTGCCCCTATTACAAGAAAATTGGAAGATTCTATTAACGAGTTTATTTCATCGCTATGATTTTTTATATCTATTTGAAAAAGTTCTTTTCTTCTGTCAATTAATTCTAAATAATTTTCCATCTATTGCTTTTTTTTACACATTCTTGCAAAGTTTAAATCCTCTTTTGTATCAATATCTATAATTTCTTCTGTAGAATTAAGTATTAATGGACAGGTTTTTTTTCCATAAAACGATTTATTTGATGTGAGGTATTTAGTCTTTACTAAGTATAAGTTTCCATTGACTGTATAAACAGGATTTAAATCTTGCGATCTTATAGTTAAACCCTTGAAAGTTTTTTCATATGGCTCAATATAAATTCCATTTTTTTTAAAACACCATAAAGGATGAGAGTGAACTTTATTTACACTAATTACACTATCACAGTTATTATTTTTAAATTTTTTTAATGCCTTTTGAAAACTTGATATTTTCCTAAATGGAGATGTCGGTTGAAGAAGCAAAACTCCATCAACTTTTGAAATATTTTTTTGATACCAATTTACAGCATGAAGGACTGCATCTATAGATTTAGATTTATCATTAGAGAGATATTTTGGCCTTAACCAAGGAACATTAATCCCAAGTTTCTTTGCCTCTTTTGCTATCTTCTCTGAATCTGTGGAAACAATTATTTCTTCAGTACTCACTATCTTTTTTGCAAAAGAAATAGATAACTCCAAAAGAGATTTATTATTTATTTTTAACAAATTTTTATTAGGCAATCTTTTTGATCCTCCTCTTGCAGTAATAACAGTTAAAAGTTTCAAAGCAGAAATCCTTTTAAAATTTTGAGTCCAAAATTTCCACTCTTTTCAGGGTGAAATTGTGTACCCGATAGATTATCTTTTTTTATTGCCGAAACAATATTTTTACCAAAATAATTGTATTCCGCGACTATTATATC
>QCAB01000020.1 GCA_003282105.1 SAR86 cluster bacterium AG-339-G14 | reverse complement strand
AACCCTTTATTTCCCCGCCTTCTTCTCCGCTTTCGAAAAGAATTTGTAAACCCAAGCATATTCCAAATATTTTTTTTTCTTTTAATTTTGCTTCTTTTAATCCATCAAATAAGCCTGATTTTTTAAGATGCTTTATGGCGGAAGAATAAGAACCCATGCCAGGAATTATTATATGGTCAGTATTTTTTAGATCATTATATTTTTGTATAAGCAGAGGTTTTTCTCCTAAAGCTTTTATAGCTCTAAAAATATTTTTTTGATTTCCTGCACCGTAATCAATTACGCCTATTTTCAAGATATCTCCCTAATATTTAAATTATAATTTTTAGCAAAAGATTTAATTTCTCCTATGCTGCCTCTTTTGTAATGTAAGTAATCTGCTACCGTAATACCCTCAAATGAAAATTCTTTTTTCAGTCTTAGTAAATCGTTTGGCTCTTTGAAGCCGCCTCCAAAAATTATAGGAACTTGATAATGATCGTTTAAGTATTTTGCTAAATCTAAATCAAACCCTTTTCTCATTCCTTCTTTATCAATAGATGTTATTAGTATTTCTCCAACACCTTCTTCAATCAAAGTTTCCATCCATTTTTTGATTTCTATTCCTGTGGTTTGTCTTCCTGACTCAGTAAAAATCTCCCATCTTGTTTCAGAAATTTTCTTTGCCTCTATTGAACCTACAACTGATTGGCTACCAAAATGATTTGATAATTTACTTATTAGGCTTGGATCTAAAACAAAAGCAGTATTCAAAGCAATTTTATCTGCTCCCCTTTCAAATAAATAAATGGCGTCTTCTAAAGATCTAATTCCTCCTCCAACAGTCACAGGAATAAAAACTTTATCAGTAATTTTTTCTAAAAGATCCCCTAAATGATTCTGATTATAAAGGCTAGCTACAGCATCATGAAAAAAAAGCTCATCTGCACCAGTTAAATAATAATTTATTGCTGCATCAAAAGGATTTCCTACTACTCGCAATCCCTCTAAATTGATTCCCTTAATGAGATTTCCAGACTTAATGTCTAATCTAGGGATAATTCTTATTGAACTTTCAAACAAATCAATCTTTTTTGTTGTATATGGTATGTCTTAAAAACCATTTATCTTCTATTTTTTTCCAAAGATGGTCGCTTCTCCAGGAATTAACTACTTCCCAAAATTGATCTTCAGTTATATCTAGATACTTCAAAAACGTTTTAAAATGTTTTGATGGAAATTCTCCATCATATTTTTGAATTAGAGAAATGCCTTCATCTCTAGTTAAATAGCCATCTCTAATTTCATGAGCAGCATCTGATGTACATCTACCCAAACCAAACTTTATATAGGCTAGGTAATAATGAAATCCATCCAACTTATCATCCAAACTAGCAAACTTTGTATATGTTCCCTCGCTTCTTTCTTGATTTACCTTAAAACCAGTATTCTCTAAAGCGTAATAAAAATTTTCTTGTGGAATCCATTTATGATAATAACTAAAAAAATGTTGCTGGATATTTAATTTTTTTAATTCTTCTAATTCCTTTTTTGTTAACCCGTATCTTTCAAGATCAGATTTACTAACTCCATATTTTTGAAAAAAATCAGGAAAAATGCCAGAAAATCTATTTTGGACAAAATCTTCAATATCTAAACTTGCCCTATCGGCATGTTCCATTGATCCTCCGTATTCTACTTCTCCATCTTCTCCGTAGAATACTAAGGGTATCTTATATTGAGTGGCTACTCTAAAAGGCGCTGAATACTGTCCATAAATGAATGGTTGAAAGGGATCGCCCATCTCTAAAAAAGCTGCTTTTGTCATTACTCTATGGATTTTTCCATTGGGTGTTACTAGTATATTGTCAAATCCCGAGTCTACAAAAGAAGTAAGATTTTCTTTACCTATATCTGTATATATATGTGGCGCCCAAGTTACAATTAAAGGCTTCATATTGTAATTTTCTCTCAACATGTGAGCAACATAGTTACTATCTTTACCGCCACTTCCTGGAACGACAACATCGTATGAATTGTCTTTAGATCTATGTAAATTACACAAATTTTCTAATTCTTGTTTTCTTACATCCCAATCTATTACATTATTTTTGTATTCTGAAAATCTACATGCTGAACATATTCCTTCATCATCAAACACTATTCTGGGCCGCTGATTAGAGATGACACATTTTTTACAAAAAGTAACTTCATCCGGTAGGTTATATCTATCTTTTGTATTTTTGTGTTTCATTTTAAAATTAGTGTCTTAAATAAAAGTTGAAAATCATTTTAAGGAAATTTTTCTAGAAATAAACCGTCTTTAATATAAGAAAATTCTTTTAAAAATTTTTTACCAAGCTTTGTTTTATATTGTCCAACCTTAATTCATTGTTAAAAGTAGGAAAAGATATTCCTCTAGAAGAAATATCTTTTGAAACTTTACATTCTTCAGGAGAATATTTTTTAAAAATTGGCATATCTGACAATGAATAAAAAACTTTTCGAGTATCAATGCCTTTATTTACTAATTTCTTAAACAATTTTTCTCTAGAAAAACTATTTTCCATAGTTCCACAAGCCAACCAAACCACTCTTTTTCTATCTTTTAAATTCTTTTGAAAGCTTATTTTTAAACCCTTATCTCTGAAGATTTTTTTATAGGTATTTTCATATTTCTTTCTAATTTTTAACATTAATTCAACTCTTTCAAATTGTGCTAAACCAATAGCTGCTTGCATGTTTGTCATCCGGTAATTCGATCCTTGAATTTCATGCCAATACCTTTTATTTTCTGACATGCCATGATTTTTTATTTTTGCCATTTTTTTAAAAAGAGTTTTAGAATTAGTAACGCATATCCCTCCTTCCCCAGTTGTGATAATTTTATTGGCGTAAAAAGAGTAAGTTCCTATCGCTCCAAAACTTCCTACTGGTTTATTTTTAAATTTTGCTCCATGAGCTTCAGCACAATCCTCGATTATAGGAATATTAAAGTGATTACTAATTTTCATTATCTTTTCCATATTAGCTGGCTGACCGTATACATGTACCACAATAATAGCTGCTGTCTTTCTATTTATATGTTTTTTAATTTTTTCAGGTGAAATGCACCAACTATCCTCTTCGATATCTACTAAAACTGGAGTTGCGCCAATATTAAGAACAGAATTTATTGTGGCTGCAAAAGTGAAATCAGGCAAAATTACTTCCTGACCGGGCTGAACACCAAATGACTTTAAGGCAAGTTCGAGGGCGACCGTTCCATTACTTACTAAAGAACCATATTTACAATTTACATATGATGAAAACTTTTTTTCAAACTTATTAATATATTCTCCAGAACTAGAAATCCAAGTACTCAAAAAGGCATCCGTTAAGTATTTCAGCTCATTTCCATAAAGGTCAGGCGAGGCTACTGGAATTGCATTAATTTTATTGTTAGCAATAAAATCTACAACTTTATTTTTGACATTAACAATTGGAATTATCTTGATTTCATCTGAGAGTTTTTTTCTAATATCTAATAAATTTTCTCTCTCTTTAGCAAATACAAATTTTTTACTTAAAATATTTTTTACTGGTTCTTCTAAATCTTTACCTTGTAATATTGCTCTTCTTAAATCTCCATCAGTTATTACTCCTACTAAGCCTTTTAAATCGTCTTGAATGAAACATGTACCATAACCATTTTTATCTATTAAATATAATGTTTCTTTTATAGAGTTTTTTGGAGAACAAACTAAATTAACCTTCATATTAAATCTTGTAAAGTTTCGTAAGTGTGTTTAATTCCATTTAGATCATTATTAACCTCTATTGTAAAAGTTTTCTTTTGTAAGTTTGCATTTTTTAGAGCATTAAAAATTTCACTATTTTTTTTTAATCTCTTATTTTGGTCACTCAAACCATTGTTATCACTTATATGGATATAGTCAGATAGTAAGATAAATTTCCTAAACTGATCTTGAAAGTCTAAATTTAAGCTTGTGCAACTTACAAATAAATGGGCAACATCTAAAATAATATTAAATTCAAAGTCTTTGCTTAGTTGGTTAATATCTTCAAATGACGTCAACAAAAAAGGATTTTCTTTATTAAAATTTTGAAAATTATTCTTAGATAACACATTGTTTTCAACATAAATTTTTATATCTCTATTTTTCTTCACAATATCTATGATTCTTTGATTAAATCTTTTAATTGCGTCTTTTCTTTCGGATAAATTCTTTGCTTTTATAGACTTGCCTATTTCTTTAGGAGAGATATCAGTTAGAAAACCTGCATGAAACCCATATTCTTTTGATTCTAGCTTCCTTGAAAGTTCTAAAGCTTCATTTATTAGAGCAGAAGTGTTTTTATAAATAATTTCTGAATCTGATGCAAGATTCATAACGAAATGTTTTTTAGGAGGAGGGAAATAATTATGACATCTGAAATTTAGACTATATTTATTTTTAATCTTTTTAAGATTAGAAAATATACTCGAGCTCCTTTCAGTCCCACCACTAAGCTCAATGTTTTTATATCCCAAATTAGCAAGTTTTTCTACGCTTTCCCAAATATACTTATTTTTAATGCAGGATGATGAGACGAAAATCATATATTTAAATTTTAATGAAAATATTCTTAAGAACTAAAGGTAATCTTCATTATATTTTCTTTTGCGAATTTTTTCAGCAGGAGAACCGAAATAAATTGAATTAGAGTCACAGTTTTTATTTATATAAGAATTTGCACCGATAACAGTATTTTCCCCGATTAAAATGTTGTTTTTGATTGTAGAACCTATACCTAGAAAACTATTTTCGCCAACTGAAACGTTGCCACCAGTGTTTACTCCCGGTCCTGTGCTAGAAAAATCTTTAAATTCATTATCATGATCAATTGAAGAGGAAGTATTTATAATGCAATGACTACCTATTTTTGTCCCATGATTAATTACACTTCCTGAAACTATCAAAGAGCCCTCACCTATTTTTTCTAAAGTATTTATGATTGAATCTGGAGATATAATATTTTCAAAAATAAACTTGTCATTAATATTCATTATTTCTTGATAAACTTTTCGTCTTATAAAATTGGATCCTATTCCAATTATTCCGTGAATTTTTTTATTTTTTTTTAAAACTTCTTGTATCTTTCCCAAAGAATAAAAATTTTTTTTATTTATCGTGTGTACTAAATCGTTAGCTGGTTTTTCTTCATCAATAAAACCTAAAAAATTGTATTTTTCCATCTTCAAAATTTCTGACAGAATAACTCTGGAATGACTTCCAGATCCAAAAATTACTAAATCAATCATTCGTTTATTATTTCGTTTTTTTGATAATTTTTTTTAGATTTTTTATTTATAAAATCTTTAAGGTAAAAAGCAGATATTCCTTCTCCTCCAGTCCTTTTAGAACATAAATTTTTTAAAGAAAAAAAATCATTTTTATTTATATTTTTTTTTGCAACTATGCATTTTTGTAAAGATTTTCTTGTTGAAAGCTCAGATTTGGTAGGTTCTTTAATTTTTGAACCCATAAGTACTTTGGTATTTTTCAATGAACTTATAAATTCTTTTAACTCTTTTGGGTTTAAAGAAGTTGAGTGATCTGGCCCAGGAAAGCTTTTATCTAATGTAAAATGTTTTTCAATCACCTTAGCCCCCATTCCAACAGCAATTTTACTAGCTTCAAAACCTATAGAGTGATCTGAAAATCCTACTAAGAGGTTAAATTCTTCTTTAAAAGAATTTAAGACATTCAAATTTACCTCATTGTCATCCAACGGATAGTCCGAAGTACACTGAAGCAGTATAATTTTATTATTAATTGTTGATACTTCCTCTAACATTTTATTTATTTCTGTCATATAGGTCATTCCTGTAGAAATTAGTAATGGCTTCTTTTTTTTAGCAATTTCTTTAATGAATTCAATATTGGTCGTATCAGTTGAAGCTATCTTATAAGCATCTAAATCTAATTTAGATACTTCCTTAAGGCTTTCGGTATCAAATGGAGTAGTTAGAAATATCAGCCCTTCATTTTCGGAAATTTTTTTTAATTCTTCAGTATCACAAAAATTTATTTCTAGTTCTTTTAACATTTGAAATTGTGATTTTTTTGACTTCAAAGCTGTCCTTTGATAGTCAGCCATTTCTATATCTTCTAGAATAAGAGAATCTGTTTTAAAGCTTTGAAATTTAATTGCATCAGCGCCACAAGATGCAGCAACCTTAATCATTTCTTTTGCCTTTTCTATGTCTCCACAATGATTTACTCCTGCCTCGGCAATGATAAATAAAGAATCTTCATTTATTGGAAATGCCCCAATTTTAAAATTTTTATCAAAGACATTCATCTTTTTAAATAGTTTAAATTAACTCTTTTTTCCAATTAAGGTAAGCTTCGGAAATTTTTAATAAGTTTTCATACGAGGTTTTATCTTCAAATTTTTCATAAACATTTTTTAAAACTACTTTTCTTTCCTCGATTAGATCTTTTGCTTTTATGTTTACGGCTCCATATTTTTTATAAATTGGTAATTTCAAACCATCGGAAAGAAGATTCCTTGGAACTCTCTGCCTTTTCATCTCTTTTTTTACAAAATTATTTACATTATCATCGATCGAAATTGCGATTTTGTCCAGCCAAGGTCTAGGTGAAATTACAAAATCTTCAAAAGGAACAAAAATAATATCAGTCTCTTTAAATGGAAATTTAAAGTAAAAATCAAATATTCTTTCGATATATCTTACTAAATTTCTTTCAGAGAAATTATTAGATTCTTTTTTGTATACTTCTTCATTTGAATAGAAATCTAAATATGTCCTTGTATTTCCCTCAAATTCTGACCTCAAAGTGAAATCTTTTTCTGAATCCTTCTTTAAAATATTCTTGTCTAAAATGGATAGCTGCTCGTACATAGTTAAAGGATCTTTTACCGTTTCTATAAAAATTAATCTTTTTTTTAAAGCTTTTAATAAAGATGGATAAACAGGCAATAGGTGGCATGTTACAAAATTAATAATTGGATTTTTGTTTTTTATTTTTGGTAATATGTCATCATCTCCTTTTTTAAACATTCGACTAAGATATTTAAATTTTTTATTTGATTTAAAAATACTTGATAAATCTGAAGGTCTTAAATTTACTAATCTTGACATTTGTTGGTTATATAGAGTTTCATCGCAATACATTTTTATAAACTCACAGTAACCATCTTGAGTTAAATCTTTAGAGTATAGAAGACTTGATGCCCATTCAATAGGATAAGGAAAACTTATTACTTCTACTCTTTTGAAAGATGAAACAATTGGAGCTATTAATGTCTTTCCTGAACCATTAAAACCATTAACAATAACTACTTTGTTATCAAAGGAAGAAGCTTTTTTTATCTTTCTTCCCGTTTCATTTTCTTCATCGCCTGAAAATAAAAAATATTTTTCATTCATAAGTTATATATTCATATAAATTGAATTAATGATTTATTTTCTATTTTATAAATTTTATTACAATATTTTTTTAATAAATCAAGATTATGAGAAACTATTGTAATAGACTTTTTTGAAGATAAATTACTAAGGTTTTCAAATATTTTTTCGCTAGTGGCTTTATCTAAAGAACTTGTAGGTTCATCAAAAAAGAGAAAATCTTTATTATGATAAAAGGCTCTTGCTATGCAAATTCTTTGTCTTTGTCCTCCTGATAATTTTTTTCCTGCTACGCCAACTTCAGTCAAGTGATTAAGAGGCAAATTTTTGTCAAACTCAAAACCAGAACTTTTTAATGATTCGATAACTTGATCTTCTTCAAAATGGTCACTTAATGATATGTTTTTAGCAATAGATCCTTCGATAATAAAAGGTTCTTGAGGGCAGATATAAATATTTTGATTAACTAGATTTATTTCTGTTTCATCAAAACTTAAATATTTTAACTCTCCTTCTTTATGAGGAATTAATCCAGATATTGTATTTAGAAAAGAAGATTTTCCAGAACCAGAATCGCCAAAAATTCCAAGACATTCTCCTATTTTTAATTCTAGATTTATATTTTCTAAAATATGAGGAGTTTCAGAATATCCAACAGAAAGATTGAGGAGACTGATAGAGTATGGTTTATTTTTTTCAGAGGTTTCGTTTTTATTATCTTCATTTTTAAAAGAAGACATATCGTGAAGCTCTTCATAGAGTATATTTATTGAACTAGAGCAATATCTCATTTTGTTGATGCCTAAAATTAACTGATTAATAGATGGAATGGCTCTTGAAGCACCGAAAACAAAAACTCCTAAATCAGCAATTATATTTCCAGTTCCAAAACTTTCTATATTCAAAATTAAAAACACAATACTCGCTATAATTATTGTAGCTTCAATTATTGTTTTTATTGCAACCTGGACAGTAGATGCTTTGATATTAGCTAAAGCATATGTTTTGGCATATTTATATACTGCGTTAGAAAAATATTTCTTGGCATTTAATAATTTAATTTCTCTTAAGCCACTTATTCCATTATGAACCGTTGAAAGTAATTTTGCAGAGTGAAGGTTTGAAATTTTTCCATAATTCTTAATTCTGGGTTTTAGTGTTATTTCAAAAAAAATGAATAATAAAAGAGCTACCCCAAAACTAATTAAAAATAAATTAAAATTTATAAAAGCTAAATAAATTGAAATACTTAGTGTTAATACCGCATCAGAGAATACTTTAAGAAATGACCATAGAAATGTATGAGCAAATTGAGGCACCACTTCAGAAATCCTTTGAGAATAAACACCCGGATCAAGCGATGTAAACCTTTCATAAGAGATACTTTGATATCTAATCATCAACTTTTCTCTTAGTTTTGCTCCATAACTGATGCAGTAATGCCATAAAGAATAATTAATAAATATTATAAAAAAAGCTCTGGCTAAAAAAATAATCACAATTAACAAAACAATTTGTGAATTTGATATATCTTGAAAAATATTTAATGAATTCTTTGAATCAAATAAATAAGTTAGGACGACTCCGATGCTAGCTAGACTTATTAATTCAAGTGATGCATTTATCAAAAATAAAAACGAGAAAAAAATTAATTTTACTTTTTGATCCTTTAATAAAAATAAAGATTTACTTAAATCTGACATGATTAGTTAATAAAATCTCTCAAAAGGAGTCCTTTATGATTAGAAAAAAGTTCTAAGTTATGTTCATGCTTATTTAAAACGAAAGTAATCTTATTTTCTTCCGCAGCTTTAAGATCTTCTATTGCGTCTCCTATCATAAGACATTTTTTTAAAGTAACACTTTCTTTATTTAAAATCTGTTTTATTGCATCACTTTTCTTAATAGGGGAACCAAAAATTTTTACAAAATGATGAGAAAAATTTAATTCATTCAGTATGAGTTGTATTTCTTTTTCAGGTGTTGCAGAAACAAGGAAAAATTTTTTAATTTTTGAATGGTCTTCGATAAATTTTTTTACCCCCGGCACCCATTTAGAAGCAATTACTTTTTTAAAAGTTATCCTTTTGAAATCGTTTAAATACTTTTTTATATTTTCTTTATTGTTTTCATTTACCCAGCTTAAATAAAGGGGAATTTTTTCAAATCTAGACATGCCGCCATTTTCTAAGTGATGATGTCTCACTTTCTCTTGAATATTAAGTCCAAATTTTTTAAATAAAAATTCAAATGAATTTGCTTTAATATCTACTGAATCTTTTATGACTCCATCGAAATCCCAAAAAAAAATTTCATAATCATCTGAATTCATATTGTCATTTTTCGTTACTTATTTCCTCTATCAAATCTAATAGTCCTTGACCCAAATCAGTAAATTCAGAAGGAACTATTTTTAAGGCCTTATTTGGAGAGTACCTGTAAGGAGTATGGCCATAATGTTGATTTAAAGAAGAATTATTTTCGTAAAAAATTTTTTTTTCTTTTCCTAAAATTTCAAAAATAATTGAAAATAAATCCTTAGTTTTTATTGATTGATTCCCAGTAATTATGTAAGAATTATTAGAGTTATTTTTTAAAGCAAGATCTACAGTTATCTTCGCTGCATCTAATACATTTATATATTCCCTTTCCTCTTCGCCGTTACCTGAGTAAGTTACCTGATTTTTTTTAATAATTTGATCGATAAAATTTCTTACTCCATTCCAGTTTTGCGATCTTGGTCCATATAACGAACCATATCTAAGAGAAATATAATCGAAATCAAAAGCTTTATTGTAAGCTTCTACTAATATCTCTGCAGATTTCTTACTAGCTGCATAAAACGAACCTTCATCGCTGTAAACGTACATCGACGAGGCGTGAATATATTTTTTTATTTTATTACTGACTAAAGATTCCAAAATTTTTGCAGTTCCTACTACGTTTGATTCTATTGTTTCAATTCTTAAATCTTTAGAATCTCCAATATCCGCTATTCCAGCAAAATTAAAGACAATAGAAGCCTTTTTCATTGCCTCATTTAATAACTTTGAATCTAAAATATTTCCTTCAATCATTTCTTGATTATCCTTAATCCATCTAGATTTTTTTTCATCAAGCAAAGCAACTTTGTGTCCGTAACTTGAACACACATCGGCTACGTGGCTTCCTATAAATCCAGAACCTCCGATTATCAAGACTTTGTCCATATTATTTATTTTATATACTTTATTAATCCTTGTATTGCTGAAGTACCTAAAGCATTAGTTGATTTGGTTGAAGTACCTGCAATGTGAGGGGTACAAAAAAAGTTTGGTAAGGATAATAAATTCTTGTCAACTAAAGGTTCCTCTTCAAAGACGTCAAATGCTGCTGCTCCCAAATGATTATTTAATAAAAAATTATATAACTCATCTTCTGAAATTAACCCTCCTCTTGAAAGATTTAATAAGACGCTACCTTTCTTCATCAATCCAAGCTCATATTTACCAAGATAGTTTCTAGTAGAATCTTTTAAAGGAATATGGATTGTGACTGCGTCAGACTTTTGCAATAGGAAATTTAAATCAGATGTAAATTCTAATTGAGAAGGTAAATTTTTATCTTCCTTTAAGAAAGGGTCAAAAACTATAATTTCCGGATCATGAACAGTGAGAAATTCGACTAATTTTTTTCCAATTTGTCCATAACCTATTATCCCTATTGTAGATTCAGATAGTTCCTTCGGATGTCTAGCTTTAGACCAAGTTCCATTGATTAATTCTCGATTAAGAAAATTTGCTTCTCTTAAAAGCAAAATAAGATAACTTAAAGTTAATTCAGCTACTGCAGAAGCATTTAAACCAGGATTATAGATTAACTTTATACCTTTTTTTTTCATAAAATCTAAATCAAAATTGTCTAATCCTACTCCAAACTTACTTATTAGTTTAAGATCTGGAAGATTTTTTAAAATGTTTTCTGATAGTTTTTCCCCACTGACAATCGCAGCTTCGCAACCATTAAGAAAATTAATCAAATCATTATCATTAAAATTGGTTCCGTCCTCATTAAATTTTACTTCTGAAAAAGATTTTAATAATTTTTTTTTTAGATAATCTGACTTGCAAAAAGTTCTAGAAGTGACGCCAATTTTTGATTTTTTATTTATCATAGATTTTAGAAGCTTCTCTCAGCATTATGCTGTCCATACTGTAAGCAATAAATAAATAACCCTCACTAAGTAACTTTTTTAATTCAGATTTATTGGGCTCAATTAAATGAAAGCCTGAAGGAATATTATTCCTCTTTGCGGAGTCTTTCACTTTTTTTAAAGCCTTTACAAATTTAATTGATTTAAAATTTCCTGGGCTTCCCAAGGATGAAGACAGATCATAAGGTCCAATAAAATAAGCATCAATTAAGCCTGACTCAAAAATTTCATCAATATTTTCCACCCCCTCTTTATTTTCTATTTGTGCAATTAAAAGAATTTTCTTTGCAATTTTATCTTTATAAAATTCAAAAGTTTTGCCCCAATTTTGAGCCCTAGCTAAACCAACACCTCTTTTACCGAAAGGAGGATAATTAATTGAATTATGCGCGTGCTTTATTTGCGATAAATTTTTGACAGAGGGCACTATAATTCCTAAGGCACCAGAATCGAGTACTCTTTTAATTTGAACTTCATCATTCGAACTTAATCTCACAATTGGTAAAGTATTTGAATTCTCGATAGATCTAATTAAATTTTCGCAGGTTTCCAAAGAAATCGCGCTGTGCTCAAGATCTATGCAAATCCAGTCAAAGGAGCCAGACTTAGATAAGATTTGAGCTGAATTTTCATTTCCTAATTGAAGCCAAGAACCGATTGATGGATCATTTTTCTTTAATTTGTTTCTTATAATGTTCAGTTTTTTTAGAAGCAGTTTGTCAGTCATTTTTTTTAAAAAGTATTATCCATCCCCCGCTTGAAAGAGTATACATCAGCAGCATTGCTCAACACATCTTCTCTTTTTAATCCTTTTTTTAATACTTGCATCAGAGCTTCAAGATAAAAGCATATTCTTTAGGATCCCTTATCATCTTAAAAGGGTTAAAAATATCTAGAATAGGAGATCAATGACTCAAATTATTGCTGGTAATATTATTTTAATTTTCATCTTTTAAAAATAAAAGAAAAGAAAACTTTATAAAATAAATTTGCATTAATAATTATTTATATCTGTCCATCATTATTGATTCTGCAATTTCCCAATCTTCTTGATCATCAATATCTATAGACTCATTTTTAGGAAAAGAAAAAATCATAGGCCTTTTTCCTATTCTTGCTTGAGTAGAAAAAAAGCTTTTTTTAGAAAAAATATAAAGACATGAATTTTCTTCATACCAAATTGGAAGGTCTTGAGTTTTTATCAAGTCATTAAAATTATGATTTATCGGATTCATATCATGATCATAGAATCTAGTTTGAAATTTATTCGCAGAAAAAAGTGAGTCACATTCACTTTCTTTTAAAAACGAATGAAGAGCTTTAAGAATACTTTCTTTACTTAATAGTGGATTTGTTGCATGAGTCATAAGAAATAGATCGGCATTTATAAACTCAACGTCATCTTTAATTATTAAATTCATGCTTATATCATCTCCAATTAAATGATCTGCTCTCTCTCTAATTATTATTTTTTTTAAATCGGGAATGTTGTTTTCTATCAAAAGATCTTTTGCATCTGTATTGATTATAATCTCATCGATATCTTCAATTTTCATTAAAGATTCTAATATCCATAGAAATAATGGCTTACCAGCAAAGTTTTTAAAGTTTTTTCCTGGAACTCTTTCGCTATTTTTTTTTATAGGCAATAAAGCTACTATTTTTTTACTTTTCATATGAGTTCTTT
>QCAB01000019.1 GCA_003282105.1 SAR86 cluster bacterium AG-339-G14 | reverse complement strand
TTTATGCTCTTTTAAAGCTTTTGCTTCTTCAATGAATTTTTCAATCTTGTCTAAATCATCTTGCTTTATTTGAGTTCTGAAAAGATTAACTGAATCTATAAAATCATCGATGGCTTTTAAAATTTCCTCTTTATTATGAGAGAAAATATCTTTCCACATTTTCACGTCACTTGCCGCAATTCTCGTGAAATCTTTAAGGCCTCCTCCAGAATAAATCTTATCTGAATCTAAGTTTGAAAGAGATTTAACCAAAGAAAATGCTATGAAATGAGGCAAATGACTTGTTGATGCTAAAATTTTATCGTGATCATTTAGATCTAAAAATTTTATTTTTGAACCTAAGTCTCGCCAAAGATTTTCACATAAGTCTAGCGATTTTTTTTCTGTTAGGTCTTTTTTAGATAATATACAAACTCTATCTTTGAACAAATCTTTATCCGAATGAAAAAAACCACTTCTTTCAGATCCTGCCATAGGATGAGAGAAAACATAATTTTTTTGCAGTGAGGGGTGACTATTAAGTTCATCGCTCAAAGTATTTTTTACGCTCGCACAATCTGTAACTAATTGCGCCTTAGTCATTAAGTCTTTGTGATGCGAAAAAATATCGGCGTATGCTGAAACCGGTACACAAATGATTAAAATAAACTCTTTTTCTTGATCGATTTCATTTAAAGAGCCTGAAATTGATCCTTCTTTTGTGGCAGCTTCTATATAATCCCTATTAAGATCTTCTGCAAAAACTTCGAAGTTTCTTGCCTTTAGTGCTTTGGCTATTGATCCACCAATCAACCCTAATCCAACGATGCCAAATTGCATTGTTTTATTTTGATAAGAATTTTGCATAATCTTCTAAAGTCGAAAAAAATTGTTGCATTTCATTTTCCGTTCCAATGGAAACTCTCAAGTGATTAGGCATTTCATAAACTTTTAAAGATCTTAAAATTATTCCTTTACTCAAAAAATATTTAAAACTTTTATCTGAATCCATTTTTGAATCAAAGCTAATAAAGTTTCCATAAGATTTAATAAAATCAAAACCTAATTTTTCAAAAAACTCCTCGGCAAGAGCCAAACCTTTTTTATTAATGTCTACAGATTCTGAGATGTGTTTTTTGTCATTTAGAGCTTCGACTCCAGCTATTAGAGCAAGACTATTCGCATTGAAGGGCTGTCTAACCCGATTTAAAAAATCAGCTATCTCCTCAGAACTTATAGAAAACCCTAACCTAAAAGCTGCTAAGCCATGAGCTTTGGAAAAACTTCTTGAGATCACTAGGTTTGAGAATTCATTAATCAACTCAAAGGGAACTTTGTACTGTTCATCTTCAATGTATTCAAAATAAGCTTGGTCAACTAAAACTATGATATTTGATGGAATCTTTTTTAAAAAAGTTGTTAATTCAATTACTGATAAAACTGTACCCGTAGGATTATTCGGCGTTGCTAAAAAAATTGCTTTTGTATTTTCTTTTACTGAATCAGCAATTCCATCTAAATCGTGACCCCAATTTTTAGCTTCTACTTTTATTGGTTCTGCTCCACTGGCTTTAATAGCAAGAGGATAAATGGCAAATCCGTGCTGAGAAAAAATTGCCGTATCGGCAGAGCTCAAAAAACATTTAGCAATAAATTCAATAATGTCATTTGAACCATTGCCAACGGTTACCATGGAAGGTTTAAGATTGTATTCTGATGCAACTTTTTCTTTGAATTGAGTTGCGTTTCCATCTGGATATCTATTCAAATCTGTTGCAGATGAGATTGCTTTCAAAGCTTTTGGACTCATGCCAAGTGGATTTTCATTACTAGCCAACTTTATGATGTTATCTAAACCTACTTCCTTTTGAGTTTCCTCAATGGGTTTGCCAGGCTCATAGGGTTTTAATTCTAAAACCCCCTTGTTCACACTGTCTTTTAGCGATTGAGACATTAAAGAGCTTTTGGGTAAGAACCCAACAATTTAAGATTGAGTGATTTACTTTCTAATCTATCCATTAGCGAGCTAATTTTTTTTGTTTCCGAGTGCCCTTCAAAATCTAAAAAAAATGAATAACTCCATTTATCAAGTTTTGATGGTCTGGATTGGATGTAACTGAGATTCACACTTGAGGATTCAAAAATTTTTAATATCTTCGAAAGGGAACCAGGTTTATTTTCCAAAGAAATTATTATTGAAGTCTTATCAAGACCGCTCTTTAAGGGTGAACTCAAGCCTAAAATAATAAACCTTGTGGTGTTATTTATTTTGTCCTCGATATTTTTTTTACAAATTACTAAGTTATTATCAGTTGCAAAAGATTGATGAGCGATGCAGGCGTTAAAGTTTCCACTGCCTGATTTCTTTAAAGCTAAACCGCTACTCTCAACAGGAATTAGTTTAGCTTTTGGCAACAAGTTTTGAATCTTATTTTTACATTGTGCGAGAGACTGCTGATGACCATAAATATTTTTTATTTTTTCAATCTCTTCTTGTTTAGCTAATAAAGAATGCCTTATAGGCATTTCCAACTCTCCACAAATTTTTAAATTGGTATTTTGCAAAGCATCCAAGGTTGAATTTACAGCGCCTTCGGTGGAATTTTCTAGTGGCACGATTCCGTATGAATTATCGTCATTAATAGCCTCAAAAACATCAGAAATTGTTTTGCAAGCTGTAGAGTTAACAGAGCTGCCAAAATTTTTTTTACATGCCAATTCAGAATAAGTTCCTTTGGGACCAAGAAAATAAACTTCTATTTCCTTTTCTCTTACGAAACAGGCTGAGATTATCTCTCTATAAATTATTTCTAAGCTCTCCTTGCTGAGAGAACTTTTATTATTCGAAATAATTGTTCTTATAATTTGAGCTTCTCTTTCAGGTTTATAAAAGGACGTATCTTTCGAAAATTTTTTTATTTTTCCTGCTTTTATAACTAATTCTACCCTTTGACTTAGAGATTTAAGGATAGATAAATCCAGTTGATCAATTTTATTTCTGATATCTTGTAAAGTATCTTTGTTAGCCATTTTGTTTTTCAAAATCTTTCATAAAACTCACAAGAGCATCTACTCCCTCCTCGGGAATTGCATTGTATATACTTGCTCTCATACCACCTACAGAGCGATGACCGCCGAGGTTTAAGAGGCCTGCTGCCTCTGATTCAATCAAGAACTTTTTATTCAAAGACTCATCGTTCATTAAAAATGGAACGTTCATTATCGACCTTGATTCAATATCGACATCGTTTTTAAAGAAATCACTTGAGTCAATAAATGCGTAAAGTTTATTTGCTTTAGATTCATTTATTCTCTTTTGGTTCTCTAAGCCGCCTCTGTTTTTCAACCAACTGAAAACCTTACCTGACAAATACCATGCAAAGGTTGGAGGAGTGTTATACATTGAATCCGAATCTGCGTAAGTTTTGTAACTCATCATAGCTGGTAAATCATTTCTTTCTCTAAGGAGATCTTTTCTGATAACTACAATTGCTAATCCAGCTGGACCAATATTTTTCTGCGCACCAGCATATATTAAAGCAAATTTCGATACGTCAATTGGCTCAGATAAAATACAAGAAGAGCAATCAGCAACTAAGTCAATCTGAGGTAAATTTTCATGATTTCTAAGACAAGCGCCATCAATCGTTTCATTCATGACTAAATGAAGATAAGAAGCCTCTGCGTCTATTTTCCACTCTTCAGGTTTAGGATATTTTTTGAAAGAAACTTCTTCAGAAGAAGCAGAAATTTTTAGATTCCCATATTTTTTTGCCTCTTTTATTGCCTTAATAGACCATTGTCCCACGTTTAAATAATTGCTTAAGGCTTCAGTTTTTGAACCTGACAACAAATTCATCGGAACCATAGAAAATTGAAGTGAAGCTCCTCCTTGAATGAATAAAACTTCGTAATCGGAATTTACATCCATTAATTCGATAAAATCTTGTTTCGCAGTTTCTGCTATTTCTACAACTTCTTTACTCCTGTGACTCATCTCCATTACTGAAAGACCATGGTTTTTCCAATCTAAAATTTCTTCTTTCAATTCTTCTAAAACTTCGGTGGGCAAGGCTGAGGGTCCCGCGCAGAAATTGTAATTCCTCATTTTTAGTCTCCTTCTAAAGCCAGGGCCAACTTATTTAGTTTTTCGTTTTCCTTCAATTTTATTACTCTCACGCCTTGAGTATTTCTTCCAAAAGTACTTATTTCAGACACTTTGGTTCTAACTAAAGTTCCCTTATCTGTAATTAATATAACTTCGTCTTCTTCAACAACTTGAACAGCTGAAATTAACTTACCATTTCTATCTGAAAGTTGCATTGCGATGACTCCCTTTGCTCCTCTCTTTGTCTTTCTAAAATCATTAATTTTTGATTTCTTTCCAAAGCCATTTTCAGAAACTGTAAGAATTTCATCGTCAGGACTAGGAACCATTAAGGATATAACCTTTTGCCCATCCTCTAGCTCAATTCCTTTGACTCCTCGAGTATCTCTTCCCAATGGCCTTGCATCTTTTTCATCAAAGAATACTGCTTTTCCGGCGTCGCTAATAAGCATAATTTGTTCCCGCCCATCAGTAATTTTTGTTCCAACCAATTCGTCGTTTGCATCCAATTTAATTGCTCTCTTTCCATTTTTCCTCGGCAGTCTAAAATCCTCTAAGGGAGTCTTTTTAACAATACCATTTGCAGTAGCCATAAAGACATAACCTGCATTATCAAAAGATTCAATATTCAGTAGGCTTGTAATCCTCTCATTCGCGTCAAGTTGAATTAAATTTACAAGCGGTCTTCCTTTTGCAATTCTGGATGCTTGAGGAATTTCATAAACTTTCAACCAATAAACTTTTCCTAAATTAGAAAAACATAATAGTGTGTGATGAGTATTGGCAACTATTAATTGTTCTACAAAGTCCTCTTCTTTTACAGAAGCTGCGGTTTTTCCCACACCACCTCTTCTTTGAGATTGATAAACTTCCAGGGGTTGCGTTTTCGCATATCCCAACCTAGAGATTGTTACAACCATATCTTCTGGTTTAATCAAATCTTCATTTGTAAGATCTAGTCTTTCTTCTATGGGAGTTTTCCTCTCGTCTCCATACTCTTCTTTGATATACTCAAGTTCATCTTTAATTACTTTTTTTAATTTATCTGGATCTTCAAGGATGGCTTGTAAATTATTTATTTCGTCTAGAATTTGTTCATATTCTGCAACTAGATTGTCTTGTTCCAAACCTGTAAGTCTTTGCAACCTTAAGTCTAAGATTGCTTGAGCTTGAATTTCTGATAACTTATAAGAGGATCTTAACAGTCCAAATTCTTTTCCGAGATTTTCTGGTTTTGTGGAAATAGAGCCTGAATTCTTAATGAGTTTACTGACCATGCCAGCTTTCCATTTCTTTGAAAGCAGCTTTTGCTTTGCAATAGCAGGATCTTTTGAATTTCTTATTAAACTAATTATTTGATCTATATTAGCTAAAGCAACTGTGAGACCTTCTAAAATGTGTCCTCTATCTTTGGCTTTGTTTAAATCAAATATAGTTCTCCTTGTGACAACCTCTCGTCTATGAGCAATAAAAATTTCTAATATTTCTTTTAAATTTAAAACTTTCGGGACGTTGTTTACTAAAGCAACATTGTTTATTCCATAAGAGCTTTCTAATGGAGTCAAAGCAAAAAGGTTATTAAGCATTACCTCTGGATTGGTTCCACTTTTTAACTCAATTACAATTCTTACTCCGTCTTTGTCTGATTCGTCTCTTATCTCAGAAAGCCCATCGACTCTCTTGTCCCTTGCAAGTTGTGCTATTTTTTCCACTAAACGTGCTTTATTGATTTGATAAGGAATTTCAGTAACTATAATTTTTGACCTGTCCTTACCATCAGTCTCTATGTCAGTCTTAGCTCTTAAAATTACTTTTCCTCGGCCCGTTTTTGCTGCTTCTTCGACTCCTTGTGTGCCATTTATAATTCCTCCGGTAGGAAAATCTGGTGCAGGAATAATTTTCAAAATATCCTCTGTACTTATTTCCGGATATTCTAAAATTGCAATAGCAGCATTTATTGACTCTGTAAGATTATGCGGCAACATGTTTGTTGCCATTCCGACTGCTATTCCAGAAGATCCATTGATTAGTAAATTAGGAATCTTGGTTGGTAACACTTCGGGTATAAATTCCGTTCCGTCATAATTTTCTACAAAATTCACAGTTTCTTTATTTAGATCGGCCATTAATTCTCTGGAAATTTTTGACATCCTTATTTCTGTGTAACGCATTGCTGCCGCACCATCTCCATCCATTGAACCGAAGTTACCTTGACCATCGATTAATGGATATCTCAGAGCAAAATCTTGCGCCATTCTGACAATAGTTTCATAAACAGCTGAATCGCCATGTGGGTGATACTTACCTATAACATCTCCAACTATTCGAGCTGACTTTTTATGAGCTCTATTCCAGTCATTATTCAGAATATCCATCGCAAAAAGGGTTCTTCTGTGGACTGGTTTAAGCCCGTCTCTTGCATCCGGAAGAGCTCTTCCTACAATGACGCTCATGGCATAATCCATGTAAGAGGCTTTCATTTCCTCTGAAATATTTATTGGGATAATTTCCTTTGCTATATCGTCCATTGCGTAAAATAAGAAAAAAAATAGGTCACTTTTTGGTGTAAAAAAACTTATTTTTCAATAGGAAATTATAGCATTTTGAAGGCCAGAAAAGGCTTATTTTTCAGGGTTTTAGGACTTAAATTCGGCCACTAAACTGGATATAGATTCTTTAGCATCGCCAAACAACATTCTTGAATTTTCTTTGCCAAACAGAGGATTATCTATGCCAGCAAATCCAGCTGCCATCGATCTTTTCAAAATGAAAACTGTCTTACTTCTGTCAGCTTCTATTATAGGCATACCATAAATGGGGCTACCCTCATTATCTTTAGCGTCAGGATTAACGACATCATTCGCTCCAATTACAATACATACATCTACCGTATCCATTACTGGATTTACGTCTTCAGGCTCTTGTAATTGATCGTAAGATACGTTTGCTTCAGCTAATAATACGTTCATATGACCTGGCATCCTTCCTGCTACCGGATGAATTGCATAATTTACCTCACATCCATTATCTTCCAGTAGTTCGCCTAACTCACGAACGGCATGTTGCGCTTGAGAAACTGCCATTCCGTAACCTGGAACTACCAAAACTGAATTAGCCGCTTCTAAAATTAGATACGCATCTGAGACATTTATGGGCTTAACTTCACCCACATCCTCATCACTCCTAACTCCAGACGAAGCAGAGCCAATGCTACCAAAAACCACATTAGCCAAAGATCTATTCATTGCCTTGCACATGATGTTTGTGAGAATTAATCCACTTGCACCTACTAAAGCTCCAGCTACTATCAAGACGTTATTATTTATTACAAACCCAGCAGCAGAAGCTGCCAATCCAGAATAACTATTTAATAGAGCAATGATGACAGGCATATCCGCTCCACCAATTGGAAGAGTAATCAATAAACCAATAATCAAAGCCAATAAAATGAGAAATGAAAAAGAATATATTGGATTCCAAACTTGAAATAATTCAAATCCAAAAATTAATTGAGCCCCTAGAACTAGCGAAAGAAGGAAAAAAGCAATCAATACAATTCGCTGGCCTAAAAAAGTTATTTGTCTGCCAGGTAAGATTTCAGATAATTTTCCGTAAGCTACTAAACTTCCAGAAAAAGTTACCCCGCCAATAATTAAGGTTAAAAATATTGCCGTTAAAGAAATGAGGCCTAAGCTGCTTGCCCCAAGATATTCTGCAGAGCCCACCAGTAGACTTGCTATACCCCCAAAACCGTTAAAAAGTGCAACGAGCTCAGGCATGGAGGTCATTTTCACAAGTGAGGCTGCAGATGCACCCACAATGACCCCAAGAATGAGTCCAGCTGCTAACCATTCATAAGAAATAATTTGACTATTTATAAGAGTAACTAGAACAGCGAGAAACATTCCCGACGCGGATATTAAGTTGCCTCTTTGAGCAGTTTCTGGAGAGCCCAATTGCTTGAGACCAAAAATGAATAACATGGAAGCCACGATATAAGACATGTTTGCAAAGATTTCTGATTGAAAAATATCCATCACTTTTTCTTGAACATCCTTAGCATTCTGTTTGTAACTAAATATCCACCAACAACGTTTACTGTTGCAAAAAATACAGCTGCAGTTCCTAGAAAAGTGGTCCAAACACCTCCATCTGAACCTGAGGAGAGGAGCGCACCAACAATAGTTATTCCGGAGATTGCATTTGCTCCTGACATCAAAGGGGTGTGAAGAGTCGATGGAACTTTATTAATCAATTCAAATCCTAAAAAGATCGCAAGAACCAAAACAAAAATTAACATTACAAACAAGCTATCCATCAGTTATTCCTTTCTTTAACACTTTTATTTATGAATTCACCTTTATGGGTAACAATACAATTTGTAAGAATCTCGTCACTTAAATTGTAGCTGAATGAAGCAATTTCTTCGTTATAAAACTCATCAATCAAATTAAAAATATTATTGGCATAAACTTGGCTCGCATGCGTTGGAACTTCACCAGGTAAATTTACGTTTCCAATAATTTTAATGCCCTTAATGTCAACAATCTCCCCTTTTTTGGACCCTTCAACGTTTCCTCCTGAAGAGACCGCCATATCTACGACAACACTTCCAGGCTGCATTGCCTCAACCATTTCTGCGGTAATGATTTTTGGAGCGGGTCTGCCAAAAACTTGTGCAGTAGTTATTACAATATCCGAACTGGAGCAAACCTTTTTCATACCCTCTTGTTGTTTTTTAATTTGATCTGCTGTTAAAGCTTTGGCATAACCTTGAGATGTTTTCTCGGTTTCACCCAAGTCAATTTTTACAAATCTTGCGCCTAAAGATTTTACTTGATCTTCAACTTCTTCCCTTGTATCAAAAGCTTCAACTCTTGCTCCTAGTCTTTTTGCTGTTGCAATAGCCTGAAGTCCTGCTACTCCAACACCAACAACAAAAACTTTTGACGGCGATATAGTTCCTGCAGCAGTCATCATCATCGGAAGAGCTTTTTCTAAATGATTGGAAGCAATAATTACGGCTGAATAACCCGCTAAATTCGCTTGCGAACTTAAGGCATCCATTTTTTGCGCTCTTGTTGTCCTGGGTACAAGTTCCATACTTATCGATGAAATAGATCTATTTTTTAGCTCAGAAATTAATTCAACTTCATTGAATGGATCTAAAAAACTTACAACTAAAGTATCTTGCTTAACATGAGCAATGTCGTCTAGACTTAATTTGTTTAGACTGCAAATAATATCCGCCGAGCTTAATCCTTGCTGTCTAGAGACAGTCTTTACCTTTGCAGTTTCTATTAAATTATTTAAAAGAGCGTCTTGAAATTGAACTGTTTCTTCAACATATAAATCTATATTTTTTTTTAAAAATTTCTCAGCAGTTTCTCCGGTTAAGGAAAACCTTGCTTCATTAATATGCTCTTTGGGAAAAAAGACGTTCATGTGATAATAAGTATTT
The DNA here is from genome assembly GCA_003282105.1 of SAR86 cluster bacterium AG-339-G14. Classification (GTDB taxonomy): domain Bacteria; phylum Pseudomonadota; class Gammaproteobacteria; order Magnimaribacterales; family AG-339-G14; genus AG-339-G14. Next base: position 4,642 of record QCAB01000019.1, on the reverse strand, counting down.
CACAAATTTAAACATAATAAAAAGATTCTCCAAATCTTAATTAATAATGAATATTGATCCTTCAGAAAAAGAAAAATTTAACAAGATAGCTGAGGAGTGGTGGGATCCTGATGGAAAATTTGCTCCGCTTCACGTTATAAACCCACTCAGATCAAACTACATATCAGAGAAAATTGAATTGCAGGGTATTAAAGCTCTTGATGTAGCTTGTGGTGGAGGACTTCTTGCAGAATCTTTACATTGTAAAGGTGCCAATGTAACTGGAGTTGATATATCTGAAGTTGCAATTCATACTGCAAAAAAGCATGCTGAAAAAAAAGAATTTGAAATTAATTATTTAAATTGTGAAGCTGAAGATCTACTACCGAGTCAAAAGAACTCTTATGACCTAGTCACCTGCTTAGAAGCGATTGAACACGTTCCTGAGCCTGCAAAGCTTGTAAAAACCTGTTCCGATTTGTGTAAGTCGGGAGGCACCATAGTTTTCTCAACTATCAATAGAAATCCTAAGTCTTTTTTATTTGCTATCGTCGGAGCAGAGTACGTTTTAAATCTATTGCCCAAAGGCACTCATGAATACAATAAGTTCATCAAACCCTCAGAACTTTCATCAATGATGAGAGATAATTTTTTGGAAGTGTGTGAGGTCAAAGGAATGAGTTATAACCCTATTACAAAGAACTATTGGCTTGGTAAAAATGTAGATGTTAACTATCTAATCCATGCTAAAAAAAAATAACAACTATAAACAAATTTTTTTTGATCTCGATGGAACTCTTCTGGATACAGCTCCAGAATTTTCTAGATCTATAAATAATTTAACCTTAAAACGACTAAATAAAGAAATCTCCTTCAATGAAATAAGAAATCTTGTTTCTGATGGAGTTGGGGCACTAGTTAAGCTTGCTTTTGGAGTTTCCGAAAATGAAGAAGAATTTGAGATATATAGAAAGGAATTACTCAATGAATATGCCAAATTTTATCTAGATAGCTCTCTCTTCGATGAAATAAACAAAATGTTAGAAGAAATCGAAGAAAAAGGAATTATATGGGGCGTGGTCACTAATAAACCAAAATACCTCGCCGAGAAAATATTTGAGAAATTTGATTGGCATAAAAGGACAGAAATTCTCATCTGTCCACAAGATGTTTTTGATAAAAGAAAGCCAGACCCTTCTTCATTAAATAAAGCCATAGAGGATGGAGGGTTTAATGCTGAACAATCAATTTATGTAGGAGATAATTGGCGAGATTCTGAAGCCTCTGTAAATGCTAAAACTAATTTTGCCTACGCCGGCTATGGTTATGGTGAAAAAAATTCTATTAAAACTGAAAACTTACAAATAATCTTAGAATCACCTGCGGATTTATTGAAGATTTTGAGTTAATTTTTTAATCTCTTTTTCGTCCAAAAATTCGTATTCCCCAAGTTTAAGCTTTGCTGACAAAAAAATAGGTCCTAATCTGACTCGTTTTAATCTGGAGACTTCAAAACCTATACTATTCCATAGTTTTCTTACAGCTCTATTTTTTCCTTCTTTTATGACCATTGCAAACCAACTATGCGAAGTTGTTTCTCTTCCTTTTACAAGGTCTGTAAATTTAATCTTATTTCCGTCAATGGAAATCCCTGTTAATAATTTTTTTAAATCTTTTTCAGTTGGCTTGCCTCTAATTCTTGCCAAATATTCACGGTCTAAGTTATTGCTTGGATGGATTATCTGATTTGCGAGAGAGCCATTATTGCAAAATAATAATAACCCAGTAGTGTTAATATCCAATCTGCCTAAAGAAATCCATCGGCCAGAGTCTAACTTTGGAAGATTATCAAATACCGTTTTCTTCTTCCCATCTGGACTGGTGCACTCCTCACCGATTGGTTTGTTGTAGATAAGAATCTTAGTCGAATTAGCAACTGCTCTATGCAGTTTTTTCCCATCAATAAAAATTTGGTCGCTTTCAGATATCTTGTCACCAATGGATGCTTTTTTTTCGTTGATATAGACCCTGCCTTCAAAGATTAATTCTTCAGCTTTGCGCCTTGAAGAATGCCCAGTATCGGCAATTGCTTTCTGCAATCTTACGGTCATCTAAATTAAATTAAGCGCTCTCTTGAGCTTCGTCTAAAAGAGGAATCTGAACCTCAGAAGGAATGCTGCCTAATTCAGGGAGTTCAGGTAATTCAGACAGTTTTGAAATATTTAAATCATCCAAAAATTCTTTTGTGGTTGCTAATAAGGCTGGTCTTCCAGGAACATCTCTATGTCCAACTACTTTAATCCAAGATCTATCCAATAGAGTTCTGATAATCTGACTGCTAACTGATACTCCTCGAACTTCTTCAATTTCTCCACGAGTTATTGGTTGTTTGTAAGCAATTAAAGACAATGTTTCCAGCAAAGCTCTTGAATATTTTTGAGGCTTTTCAGACCATAGCTTTGATATCCATTGAGAATATTCCTGTTTAATTCTAAATCTATGACCGCTAGCAACTTTCACTAATTCAAAACTGCTTTCTTGGTATTTTTTCTCCAAAACGGAAACTGCATTTTTCACTGCTTTCAAATCAAAATTTGAATCATCTAGTATTTTCACTATCTCAGATTCACTTATAGGTCTTGAAGCTGAAAAATAAAGAGACTCAATTATGTTTTCTAACTTGGACATTCAATGCACCTCATCTTTAGACGATAAGTTGATGATTCCAAAATCTTTTGACTGAATTATTTTTATTAAAGAGTCTTTAGCCAATTCCAACAAAGCCAAAAAATTAACAATGATTCCTATTTTGCCCTCTTTGATTTCGCAGAGCTTGTGAAATTCAATATTTTTTTCTTTGATCAATAAATCAAGAATTTTTGACATCTTCTCTCTTGTTGAAAGCTTTTCAAATTCTATTATGTGGCTAGCAGAAAGTTTTTGTCTTTGAAGTAATTCTGAGAATATTTGAGATAATTTATTTAAGTCGACTTCAGGTAGCTTTTGACTAGACTCAAATTCAGGTAACCCAGAAGAAGCAACAAAAAAATCTCTTCCAACTCTCGGGATAGAATCAATTTTTTTTGAAACAGTTTTGTATCTTTCATATTCTTGAAGTCTTCTAATTAACTCAGATCTTGGATCATCTTCTTCATCTTCAGAGTCTGATTCCTTTGGCAACATCATCCTAGATTTAATTTCTGTTAGATATGCTGCCATTACTAAGTATTCACCTGCTAAATCGAATTGGATTTTTTCCATCAAATCTATGTAGGCAACGTATTGATTTGTGATTTCTAAAACATTGATTTCAAGAATGTCTAGGTTTTGCTTCCTTATAAAGTAAAGAAGAAGATCTAAAGGCCCTTCAAACGATTCCAAAAAAATTTTTAGAGCATTTGGCGGTATATAAAGATCGTCAGTAGGGAAGGAAACTTCTTCGCCATTTAATACTGCAAGATTAAATTCCTGTTGAGATGGCTTTAATTCTACTGAATTATCCATGAATAGCATGATTATAAGCTTTTTAAGCCTATATTCCCACCATGTAGTGTTTTTTTAGTTTATAAACTACTAGATTTAGGGTTTCCAAGAATTTGTGATTGGATATCTTCTATCTTTACCAAAATTCCTATCCGAAATTTTTATACCTAACGGGGCTTGTCTTCTTTTATATTCATTAAAATCAATCAAAGACACAATTCTTCTTACTTCTTTCTCATCAAAGCCTTCATTGATGATTTCTTGAATACTTTTATCATCTTCCACATACATTTCGATAATAGGGTCTAATCGATCATAATCAGGAAGAGAATCAGTATCTTTTTGATCTGGAGCTAATTCTGCTGAAGGCGGTCTTTCAATAATTCTTTTTGGGATTACAACACTTAAAGAATTCCTATAATTAGCCAGTTCATATACTAAAGTTTTACTGACGTCCTTCAAAACAGAAAAACCCCCTGCCGTATCGCCATAAAGAGTGGAATATCCTACTGCAGCTTCACTTTTATTTCCGGTAGTTAAAACCAAAAAGCCTAATTTATTAGAAAGCGCCATCAACGTCACTCCTCTACATCTAGATTGAAGATTTTCCTCAGTTTTATCAATACCCATTCCTTCAAAAGATTCTTTTAAGGCTAAGCTAAAAGATTCATACATCTCCTTTATAGATATTTCTGAATGTTCGATTCCTAAATTTTTTGCCAGCGATCCTGCATCTTCGATGCTTATGTCTGCGGTAAAATCAAAAGGCATCATTATTGTTTTTACTCTCCCTTTCCCCAGCGCATCAAATGCTATTGCGGCGGTTAGAGCTGAATCTATTCCGCCTGAAGAACCAATTAACACTCCTTTAAAATTATTTTTTTCTACATAATCTTTTGTTCCCAAAACTAAAGCGTCATATACATCTTTTAAATAATTTTGATCATTTGTAAGACAGGAATTTAAAAAATTAATTTTTGAATCTCTGTATTCAAAATTTAAGGAATCAATTTCGAAACTTTTTAATTCAACTAGACTTTTTTCCGAAGAACCTAAGATTAAAGATGATCCGTCAAAAACTAATTCATCTTGACCACCGGTTTGATTCACATAAATAATTGGACGCTGATATTTTTCATAATAACTGGATAACATTTTCTTTCTAGTTTCCTTTTTTGAT
>QCAB01000018.1 GCA_003282105.1 SAR86 cluster bacterium AG-339-G14 | reverse complement strand
TTCACACGTAAATATAGGATGGCAAGAAATTACTGACTCTATAATTTCTCTTTTGAGTTCAGAAAAAAATATTGTATTTATGCTTTGGGGAAATTTTGCCCAGTTAAAAGAAAAGTTTATAGATTTAAATTCTAATCTTGTTCTAAAAACATCCCATCCTTCACCCTTATCGGCTTATCGAGGCTTTACAGGGTCTCGACCTTTTAGCAAAAGTAATAAATTTTTAAAATCCAAAGGAAAAAAGATCATTGACTGGAGTTTGTAGCTTAAAATTGACGAGAAATAGAAATTGCTTCTCCTTTTTTACTATATATTTGGTCCAAAAAAAGATTTTTATTCTTTAAAAAAATTAGACTCTCATTATCTGTTCTTGAAGCGAGTTTACCAATAATATTTTTTTCTAAGTCGTATAAATTATCTCCTTCTTCAATATTTTTTAATGCAATTGATTCGGTCAAAAACATGGCTGATTTTAATTTTGCTCTGTAATGCATCCTTGCTACAACTTCTTGGCCCGTATAACAACCTTTGTCAAAATTTATTACGTCTTGATTCTGATAATTCAGGTCGTGAGGAGTAAAGGTTTCAGATGTATAATTAGTAATTTCACAAAGACCGGACAGAATACAATTTTTTCTCCAAACGCCTAACTCGACTAAATTAATTTTTTCAGATACCTCTTCTGGGAGGGACATCTTGGACTTATAAAAAACTTTGAATTTTTCAAGAGTTTTCAAAGTTTTTTTAAGTAAACTTTCATCAACATATAACTCAAAACAAGAATCTTCTGGTCTTCTGATCCAAATTAATGAAATAACTCTTCCTTTGACGTTACAAAGAGCGTTCTTTTGAAAAGTGCTGTCATTAGATAATTCTAAGTCGTTAGAAAGTTGACCTTGAAGGAATGTTAAAGCATCATTCCCTTGAATTCTTATTAGTTTGTGACTTGAAGATATTTCCATACTCTTATATTTTAACAATGTTAAGTTGATAAACCCATGAGAAGATCAATAGAAGAAGCTAAATTTAGAAGTCGGCGAGGACTTAATGAGCTAGATTTGGTGCTTGAGCCTTTTTCTAAGCAGGCGCTGAATAACTTGTCTGAGGATGAGCTGGCTCTTTATCTAGAGCTAATGTCTTGGGAAGACAATGATCTAGCAGATGTAATATTGTATGGAAAAAGGTGTGAAAGCGAGAAACTTCAGTCTATAACTTTAAAAATAATTAATTTTTTTGATGAAATTTAGCTGAACTTATGCAAAATGCACTTGTCAAATGATGAAAGGAAGAGATGAACTCAGAAAAAAGCCTTATAAACTTGGTCAAAAAGGGCGACAAAAAGGCCTACAACGTACTTGTTTTGCAGTATCAAGACAGGTTGGTATATTCTGTATTTAAATTTTTAAAAGATTTCGAATTATCTCAAGACATTGCACAAGAAGCTTTCGTAAAAGCCTTTAAAAATATAGATAAATTCCGTGGGGATAGTTCTTTCTATACGTGGATTTACAGAATTGCTATAAACACAGCTAAGAATTCTCTGTCTTCTAAAGCTAGAAGTTCTGAAGTTTATGACGACGACTTAATGGACTTAAAACTTTCAGAGTCTGCTGTTACAGTTGATAATCCAGAGAACATTTTAGAAGCCGATCAGTTACGTACTCTAATGATGGACGCCATTCAAAATCTTCCAGATGATATAAGAACAACTTTGAGTCTTAGAGAATTTGATGGATTAAGTTATGAGGAGATTGCCAATGTGCAAAATTGCCCCATTGGAACTGTTCGATCTAGAATCCACAAAGGACGAGAGATACTTGATAAAACTTTTTCTAAATATAACCTGTCTAACTTGGAGACAAATCTACTATGAGCGAACTCTTTGAACATAAACTATCTTTGTTAATGGATGGTGAAATCACCCCTTTTGAAACCAAAAGGCTGGCTGATGAGATGCATTCTAATGCAAATTTTAAAAGCCTTTGGCTGAGGATGAACAAGCATAGGGCTGCCATGCATGGCGAACTTCTTGATCCGAATTTAGATCTCTCACAAAATATAATGTCTCAAATTAATAATCTCCCTTCCTCAGAAACAAACAACTTCATTAAATGGCCAAATTTAAACCTCTTTTCACTTAACTATTTGAAGGTGTGTTGTTATCTAATAGGTTTTTTCTTTATTTTATCTCTTCCTCTGCTCAACATTTCTTCTTCTTCAAATCAAATTTCTTCCACTCCCAAAAATTTCTTACCTTTAAACGAATCTCTTTTAGTCGACCTAGGCTCAAATTTTAATGGTAGCTTAAAAGACTACAGAATTACGTCTGCATCAAGCATGGAAGCAAATTATTTAATGCCAGGAAATGACGAATTAGTTAAATTAAAAGTTTTTTTCGACAATATTCCTGAAAAAGACTGGCTCGGAACAATTAATCAAGGAGTAACAGTCCATACTAGATCAGGATCAAGACCTTTAATCCTAAATCTTACCAGTGACAACCTTCCCAACCAAAAACTCATAATAATCTCAAATAGCTTCCACAATAAAAAATAAAATGAAAAAAACTTTTTATTTTATTTTATTTCTTTTCTCAAGCAGCTTTCTTTTCGGTAATTTAGATAATCAGTATCTTCCCAATATTGCCGAGTTAGTAGACGAAACCTCTGCGGCAGTGGTAAATGTAAGTGTTACTAAAACTATTAAATCTCAAGGAAGGCATAGTCCGTTCCCTGGCGCACCTAGAGGTTTTCCCTTTGATGATTTTTTTAATTCTCCCTTTGAAGAGCCTAGAGAGCAAAGAGAGAGAAAGGTAAGCTCCGGAGGTTCAGGTTTTATAATTTCTAATGATGGTTATATCCTCACCAATCATCACGTAGTTGCAGAAGCAACTGAAATTGTTGTGAGCTTAACTGACAGAAGGGAATTTAAAGCTCAGCTGGTTGGTAGTGACGAAAAATCTGATGTTGCTTTGTTAAAAGTTGATACTGATGAAGACCTCCCTTTTTTAATTTTAGGGGACTCGGATCAAATAAGAGTAGGTGATTGGGTGGTAGCCATAGGCTCTCCCTACAGGCTAAATTTTTCAGTTACGGCTGGCATAGTAAGTGCAAAATCTAGAAGCATTGCAGATCAAGGAACCTCTTATATACCTTTTATTCAATCCGACGTCGCGATTAATCCCGGTAACTCAGGAGGGCCTTTATTTAACTTGAAGGGGGAAGTGATAGGTATAAATGCAATGATTTACTCAAGCGGAGGAGGTTATATGGGAATTTCTTTTACAATTCCTATTAATTACGCATCGGAAATAGTAGATCAGTTAAAAACGGAAGGAATTGTATCAAGAGGTTGGCTTGGAGTAAGTGTGCAAGAAGTCACAAAAGACCTTGCTGATTCATTTAAATTAGGAATCCCACGAGGAGCTTTAATTGGGAGCGTTTTGAAAGGAAGCCCAGCTGAAAAATCGGGATTAAAAAACGGCGATGTTATTTTAAGTTTCAACGGTCAAAACATAGTTTACTCAGGCGATCTCCCATTGATTGTAGGAAGAATAAAACCAGAAACTTTAGTGAATGCGGTAATTTTCAGGTCTGGCATAGAGAAAAAAATAAGAGTTAAAGTAGGTGTCTTAGAAGAAGCTACTAAAAATAAAGTAATACCAGCTTCAATAAATACAAATGTCGATATGCTGGGATTAAAGCTTTCGTCTTTGGAAAATTTCTCGAAGGAAAAAAAAGAAGAACTTCAAGTTGAAAATGGAATCTTCGTTGAAGAAGTTCTTGACGGGCCTGCAAAGGAAGCGGGAATCCGAAAGGGAGATGTTATCACCACAATGGCTTTTCAAGAGGTATTTAACCTAGCTGATTATAGGTCTATTGTCGAAAACTTGAATCCTGGGGCTAGCCTTGCGGTTAGAATCGTTAGAAATGGAAATGGTTCTTTTATAACGATAAAACTAAAAAAATAAGCGATAATCCTTTCATGAAGGATGCTTCCCTGGCAAATACAAGAAATTTTTCTATCATTGCCCACATAGACCATGGTAAATCTACCCTTGCTGATCGAATCATAGAGTTTTGTGGCGGCCTGAGTAATAGAGAAATGCAAAATCAGGTTTTAGATTCTCTTGAAATTGAGAGGGAAAGAGGCATTACCGTTAAAGCTCAATCTGTTTCATTAAAATTTAGAAAAGAAAAAGCAGAATTTAATCTGAATTTGATAGATACACCAGGTCATGTAGATTTCGCATATGAAGTTTCTCGATCACTAGCTGCGTGCGATGGAGCGATATTATTAATTGATGCATCTCAAGGAGTCGAAGCACAAACTCTATCAACTTGTTACAACGCCATTGAGCAAGGATTAACGATTTTGCCAGTCTTGAACAAAATAGATCTACCTCAAGCGGATCCAGAGAGAGTAAAAAAAGAAATTGAAGAAATAATTGGCATAGATGCATCAAATGCTCCTTGCATTAGTGCAAAAAATGGAGAGGGCATTGAAGAATTATTAAATATCATTGTTGAAGAAATACCTTCGCCTCAAGGAAATATCGATTCTCCTTTAGAAGCTTTGATAATAGATTCTTGGTTTGATCAATATCTAGGTGTTGTCTCACTTGTGAAAGTTATGAACGGAAAATTAATGCAAGGTGAGAAAATAAAACTTAATTCTACCGGAAATACTCATTTAGCAGAAAGACTTGGATTTTTCACTCCCAAAAGACAAGAAACAATTGAGTTGAGCGCTGGGGACGTTGGTTTTATATGTGCTGGAGTAAGAGATATTAGGGGCGCACCGGTAGGCGATACGCTTACGCATCAAAACCATACCGCTTCTTTACCAGGATTTAAACCAGTTAAGCCTCAAGTTTTTGCTGCTTTGTATCCTCTTGATTCTTCTGAATTTGAATTGTTTAGAGAATCACTTGAAAGGCTTTCGCTGAATGACGCAGCATTAAGTTATCAGCCAGAACAGTCGTCCGCACTTGGATCAGGCTTTAGATGCGGTTTTTTGGGAACGCTTCATATGGAAATTGTCATCGAACGTCTGCAAGGCGAACATGGAATTGAACTATTGGCTACAGCTCCTACAGTGGCTTATCAAATCTTAGATTCGTCAAATAAGTTATTAGAGATTGAGAATCCAAGTAAGTATCCAGAGCCAAACCATATTAACGAAGTAAAAGAACCAATAGCTAAAGCCACAATTTTAGTTCCAGAAAATTTCATAGGAAATGTAATTTCTTTGTGTGAAGAAAAAAGGGGTGCTCAAAAATCTTTGAGGTATGTTGGAGGTCAAATAGAGCTTATTTATGAGATGCCAATGAACGAGATAGTTCTTGATTTTTTTGACCGTTTAAAATCTTGTAGTAAAGGCTACGCTTCTCTAGATTACGATTTTGTCAGATTTGACCTAAGTGACATGGTAAAAGTCGACATACTATTAAATGGAGAAAAAGTAGATGCACTTAACTTTATGGTTCATCGCTCCAAAGCAGATCAAAAAGGAAGAGAACTTGCAAAATCTTTAAGAGAAGTTATTCCAAGACAAATGTATGACATTGCCATTCAAGCGGCGATCGGAGGAAAAATTTTAGCCCGAGAAACCGTTAAAGCCTTCAGGAAAGACGTAACCGCAAAATTGTATGGCGGAGATGTTACAAGAAAGATGAAGCTTCTAGAAAAACAAAAAAAAGGAAAGAAAAAAATGAGGCAGATTGGAAAGGTTGAAGTTCCACAAGAGGCTTTTTTGTCGATTCTAAAAGTATCTAAATGAACTATTTTTCAATTCTATACATTGTTATTTTTCTTTCGGTTTTACTTTTAGGTATATGGATTTATTCAGAAAAGAACTTGAAAGGAAAATACAATAAATTAATTAATTATCTTTCATTCCCTTTAGCCCTTTTGGGTTTGTATTCGGTATTTAGACTCAATATAGATTTTAGTTACGTTCTTGTAAGTCTAATTATCGCATCTTTGTTTTTATGGATTTTGGGGAGAAGTACTTCGCTTAAGAAACTTGCCAAAGAATCGAGATCTTTTTTCATAATTCTTAGTTTAATTACTATTTTTAGATCATTTATCTTTGAGCCTTTCCAAATTCCTTCCGAATCGATGATTCCAGGTTTAGAGATAGGAGATTTTGTTTTGGTAAATAAGTATGAATACGGTTTAAAAAATCCAATTGGGAATCAAACTTTAATTTCAAACAAATCACCTGACAGAGGTGACGTTATTGTTTTTACTCCTCCCCATACAAAATGTAATTCCGAAATAATTAAATCTTATCCAAAAGATAGTTTACAAACTATTTCTAGAGACATTGAAAAATCTTGGGGAGAATTAAAGAAAAGTTGTTCAAGTCTTGGACTAAAGTATGTCAAAAGAGTAATTGGTATTCCTGGCGATGTTTTAGAAATAAAAGGAAAAGATTTTCTAGTTAATGGAATAAAAGTAGTAAAGAGTATTTTAAATTCAAATTCGAGAGAAACGTTTTATGAAGAAAGTTTTGGAAAAGAAAACTACTTGATAAGAAAGTCAAAGCTTAGAGAATTATCTTTTTATCAAAGTTGGAAGATCCCTGAAGGCTTCTATTTTGTCATGGGGGACAATAGAGACAATAGCTTAGACAGTAGAAGCTGGGGATTAGTCCCGGAAAACAACATTACAGGTAAAGCACAGCTTATTTGGCTAAGTTGGAGTTCATATGGAAGTTTTCCAAGTTTTGGCAGAAACAAGATCATCAAATGATAAATTCATTAGAAAATCTTGAAATAAAATTAGGTTATGCATTTGATAAGAAAGATTTATTAAAAAAAGCACTGACTCATATAAGTAAATCAAATGAAAATAATGAAACTTTAGAGTTTTTAGGCGACGCTGTTATAAATTTAAGTATTTCTGATTTGATAATAAAAAATTTTCCAAATGTCGATGAGGGTATTTTAAGTTTAATGCGATCAAAGCTAGTAAGCAGAGACACTTTGAATAAGATTGGTAAAGAAATTAATTTAAATGAATTTATAATCTGCGGGGAATCCTTCAAAAATCAAACTCTTCCAGAAAATATTCTTGGAAATGCTCTAGAAGCTATTTTTGGAGCAATTTATCAAGAAAAAGGTTTCGAGACATCAAAAAAAATTGTTGTAAATTTATTTGCCAAAAAAATTGAATTAATAATTCCTGAAGATTTAAAAAATACTAAAAATATTCTCCAAGAATATTGCCAAAAAAATGGATTAGGATTGCCCTCTTATAATCAGATCTTGAAAAATAGAAAAAAAGATTATTTCTCAGTTTTTTGCAAGATGAATGAACACTTATATTCTATAGGTTATGGAAAAAAACTTAAATTAGCTGAACAAGATGCTGCTTTAAAGCTCATAAACCAAATCGGTATCTTAGATGAATAAAAAATTTGGTTTTGTGTCTTTGACCGGAAGAACTAATGTAGGAAAATCAACATTATTAAATTCCCTCTTTGGTAAGAAAATTGCCATTACATCAAGAAAACCTCAAACCACAAGAAATAGGATTCTAGGAATTTTTTCTGAAAATAATAACCAAATTGTTTTTCTCGATACACCAGGTGTTCATTCGGGATTTAAAAGGGCTTTGAACAAATACATGAATAGAGTAGCAAGAAATTGTTACGAAGAAGTTGATTTAGTAATTTTCGTTGTTGATCGAGGAAGGTGGCAAAAAGAGGAAGAGAATATTCTAAAAAATCTTAAGGAGTTAAATAAACCTATCTTTTTAGTAATTAATAAAATTGATAGGCTTAAAAGTAAAAATAATCTATTACCTATTATTACTGATTTGAACTCAAAACATGATTTCGAAGGAATCATTCCAGTATCTGCTTTGAGAAAAGATAATATTACAGAACTATTAATGAGGATTTTTGAGAAATTACCTTCGGGAGAATTTCATTATTCAGTTTCAAGTGAAAAAGAATTCAGTGAAGCTTTTTTCATTTCGGAAATCATTAGAGAAAAGGCAATCAATCGGTTAGGCGATGAATTACCTTATCGGATAAATGTTCAGATTGAAAAAGTAGAAGAAGGTAAAAATATTCGACATATTTTTGCAAATATCTTTGTAGAATCCACAAGTCAAAAAGCTATTTTGTTGGGAAAAAAGGGGTCTATGATTAAAGCGATAGGGACGTCTGCTAGAAAAGAATTGGAAAAAGAATTTATCTCCAAAGTAAATTTACAGTTAAGAGTAAAAGTAAAAAGAAATTGGACCAATGATGTTAATCTTCTTTCAAAATATGGATACAATTAAAACTTGCTTTTTTTTGGGCTTTGTACTAATATTGCACAATAATCGTTCATCTTTTGCACTAACTTAATGCAAAAGACGGAAGTAGGAAGATAGGAAAACCTCTTTCTTCCCAAGGGAGGAAAGGTTAGCAAGTACCCAATGTGGGAACGAGACCGAATATCTAACGAAGGAACGCGTTGAGAAGGGTGTACGTCGTGAGACGTATGTACGAAATCGAAACGAAAACTGGAGGCATGATATGACTACTTACTATAGAGGCGTCAAAGTCAACTCTGAAAATTCTTCTTCAAGCAAAGCTTCGAAAGCAGGAATTTACAGAGGAATCAAACACGACGGACAAAATAAGAAGTCAGCTAAAACACCTGGTATTTACCGCGGTGTTGAAACAGCTGCATAACTTTCTTTTAAGTTAGAATTAGGGAGGCTTAACAGCCTCCCTTTTTTTTTGATAAATTAACTAATAAAAATTGAAAAATCCTCGTCTTTCTTCTGAAGCAGTACTTTTGCACTCAACTAATTTTAGAGAATCTAGTTTAATAGTTACCTTTTTTTCTCTAGATTTTGGCCTTATAAAATTGGTAGCTAGGGGAGCAAAATTAAAAAATAGTAAGTTTTCTAACATAAAAGTCCCTGGCGCAACTTTTAAGATAGAGTTTGGAGGAAGAAGCGAATTAAAGAATCTCTTCACATGCGAAACTATCGGTTCAATAATAATTAAAGAATCGAACTTCAAAATTTATTTATATTTGAATGAGCTAATATTAAAAACTTTAGAGCTCGAAGCGCCTATGAAAACGATTTTCAACGATTTAATCAATTTATTCAAAGAATTAGAAACCGTTAAAGATCCTTTGGAGAAAGAGTTAAAACTCAGAAGATTTGAATACGGTTTAATCGTAGAGCTTGGTTACGAATTTAGTTTAATGGATGACAACACAGGAAGAAAAATTGAAAGATCTAAATTTTATGAATTCGTTCCAAATAGAGGGTTTCAAGAAACAAATAAAAAGGGAAATAATACGTGTTCAGGAATTACCATAATAAATTTTAATAACGGAATTATTGAAAATGATCAGTCAAAACAATTTTTAAAATATATAATGAAATCCTCGTTAGATAGCATATCGAATAAACCTTTAAATTCTTCTAAATTTTTTAAATTAAAAAAAGATGCAAGTTAAAAATGGAATAGACTTAATTGAAATCAGTAGGCTGCAAAAGGCTCTTGATACTTTTGGCGATCGATTTCTTAATAGGGTCTATGACCCGTCTGAAATAAGTCTTTTTTTAAAAAAGAGTCCACTTGCTCAAGCGCCTTTTTTAGCTAAAAATTTTGCTGCAAAAGAAGCTGTATCAAAAGTCTTAGGAACAGGTTTTTCCAAAGGTATCAGACCAAAAGACATAGTTATTCAGAGAAGGTATGGAGGTCCAAAAGTTGAGCTAAAAGGGAAAGCTGCCAAACATGCAAAAGAAATTGGTTTGGAACATATTAGCCTCAGTTTAACTGATACTAAAAGTAATGCAGCTGCTGTAGCTACAGGTATATTCAATTAAATGAAAATTATTTTACTTGGTCCTCCAGGAGCCGGGAAAGGAACTCAAGCAGAAGTGATATCTAAAAAGTTAAGAATTCCACATATTTCAACAGGAGACATTTTGCGAGAATCCATTAAGAATAAAACTTCTCTAGGAGAGAGAGCAAAAAAAATTATGGATGCGGGTGAGTTAGTATCAGATGAGATTATATTAGGAATTATCCAAGAAAGAATCTCTCAGACGGACTGTTCAGATGGGTATTTATTTGATGGATTTCCTAGAACGATAGGCCAGGCAGATGGTCTGATTAATATGGGAATTGATGTAGATTTAGTGATAGAGATAGCTTTACTAGATGAAATTATAATATCAAGAATGTCAGGCAGAAGAATTCATTTAGCCTCTGGTAGAAGTTATCACGTAGAGTTTAATCCTCCAAAAGTAGACGGAAAAGACGATCTAACAGGCGAAGACCTTATTCAAAGGGATGACGATAAGCCCGAAACGGTCTTAGCGAGGATTGAAGTTTATAAAAATCAAACCGATCCTTTAATAGATTATTACCAGAATTTAGAAGACTCGGCTGATTTACGTTACTTGAAAATAGATGGATCAGATTCTCCCGACGCTGTAAGCAAAGAAATCCTGAAGAATATTGAAAACTTTTAACAATATTTTAGCCATTGAAACCTCTGGTCCCATTTGCTCCATAGCTTTAAGGTCCGAAAAAAGGATTGAATCAGCCTGTTCAAAAAATGAAAATGAGCATGGTCTCGTCATTCTAAATTTCATAGAAAAACTTTTAAAAAAATCAGGATTAAAAAAAAATGAATTAGATCTAATAGCTATTAGTAATGGTCCAGGATCTTTTACAGGACTAAGGGTCGCTAATTCTGTTGCTCAGGCATTAGCTTTTGCTAATAATATTCCATTGTTACCAATTTCTAGTCTGGCAGTTTTAGCCAATCAAGCCAGTATTAAATTGGAAAAAAATAGAATTTTTGTAGTTGTGAACGCTCATATGAAAGAGTTATACGTGGCAGACTACTTTTGTAAAAAAGATGTTATTGATGTATTAAAAAAAGAAACTCTCATAAAAATAGAAAATCTTGCCGATAGTATAGAAAAAAATAACTTTGAAATTTGTTACGTTGGAAACGGGACTTCTTTTTTAAAAAAAATGGTGAAAGATTTTCAAATTTCAGAAGTTATTCATTCCGATGCTTCTTCAATGTTTAACCTCATCGATACAGCAATAAAAGATAAATTGTATTCATCTGCAGAAAAAATTACTCCAAATTATCTCTCCGGTGAAGATCATTGGAAGAAGGTTGATTAAATGAGTTTTTCTGAATTTTTTTTCCTTTCACTTATACAAGGAATTACTGAATTTCTACCAATATCAAGTTCAGCGCATTTAATTTTATATGCAGAGTATTTTGGAAGCTCAAAGCAAGGCATTACAGTAGATGTCTTTGCTCATTTTGGAACTCTTGTAGCAGTTCTAATTTATTTTCGTAAAGACTTAGCAAATATTTTTAGGACTTATCAGATCAAAGAACTCAACGGCCTTGGTAATTGTTTGATCATCGCCACTTTACCAATTTTAATAACTGGTTTTATTTTCAGAGATTTTGTTGAAATTTATTTGAGAAATCAAAATGTTATTATTTTTTCTACAATCTTTTTTGGTTTATTGCTGCTTTTGCTAGAGTCTTTTAAAAAAGACCGAGACTTAAATGAATTAAATTGGAAGGATTCTTTAATTATTGGATGTTTTCAGATATTTGCTTTACTTCCCGGTGCCTCAAGATCAGCAGTAACAATAATGGGAGCATTTTATTTAGGCTTTAAAAATACGACCGCTTTAAAAATTAGCTTTCTGTTAGCAATTCCTACTTTATGCTTTATTTTTATTGGCGAAAATCTTGCTATAAATTTTCAGTATGAGATAGGTTTTACCAATTTAATATTGATCTCTTTAATATCCTTTTTGACCGCTTTTTTCACGATTCATTTCTTTCTAAAATTGGTTGATAAAATTGGCTTTTTACCTTTTGTTTTTTATAGGCTTTTGCTTGGTCTATTATTATTTTTTATCTAGGTATTTTTTCAAGCTTTCTCCAGTAAAACTTAAATAGAATTTATAAATTGAAGAAATTATTGTAAACGGAAGAGGAAGAAGCGCCTCTTTATAAAAATTTTTATTTTTTTTTAATTTCAAGAACCATTTATTAAGATTTGGATATTCCATCTCAAATCGAAAACCTATGGTTTCAAGTCTCCTGATATAAATGAACCAGGCAATATCTATGATCGTCAATTCGTCACAGATTATGTATTTGTTTTTGACAAGTTCATTTTCAATCGCGTTCAATTTGTCCTTAAACACATCAATAGAAGAGGTGACGGATTCAGAAAGAACTCCATTATTTTTTATAAATTTTTCGTGATAATTAATTTGGGCGTCCTTTTCAAGATCTATTTTATTTTCAATGAGACTTGAGGCTTTCTTAAAATTTTCTATGTCCTCCTCTTTTTTCTTCATTAAAAAAGTAGGCGCAACAAATTTCATGGTTAAGTTTCTTAAGTCGAGATGAATATCATTTTCTTCCGTTAAAAACTTTTCTATTTTTTCTTTTTGCTCCTTAGGCCAAAGAGAATTTGTAGGAAACTTTTCATCTAGGTATTTTATGATGTCATTGCTTTCAATATGAACTTCGCCGTCATCAATGAGCACTGGCACTACCCCTCTAGGATTAATACCTAAAAACCAATCTGAAAAATTATCTCCTTTTACTAAGTCAATGTGATGACTTTCCCAAGATATATTTTTTTCTTTCAGGAAAATTCTTAGTTTTTGAGAACAACTTGAGCCTTGAAAATGTAAAACATGAAGTCCTTTCCATTTAATTACTTCTTTTGTCTTGATATCAGTTTCGAAAAGTTTAACCATAGTAACTTCTGAAAGAATATATTAATTTGATGGATAAGAAAATAATCCAAAAACCACTAGTCTCTTATCTTGATGCAGAGTTGAAAGAAGCCGCAGAGAATTTTTCTATACGACATAATCTAAGATTTTGCACACCAAGAGAAATAAGAAAATCTTTCAGTTCTAATTTAATAATCTTAGTTACAAATAAAGGTATATTTTTACAAGATTTATCATTAAAAAATTCAAAACCCTTTGATTTAAATTTTATTAGCTTCAGAGAAAAAATAAATAACAAGAATTTGATTGAGAGGTGTTTTTTAAAATTTGACAAAAAATATCGCGTTTATGATTTATCTGCGGGTTTTTGTTTTGATGCTTTCATAATAAGTTCTCTCGGATTTGATGTGCAAGCTTATGAAAAAGAATCTTGGCTTTTTGAATTTACTCTTGAAAACTTAAAAAAAGATAGAGTTAAAAATATAAAATTAATTAATAAAAACTCTTTAGATATTCTCAAATCAATTCAACCTAAATCTATTATTTATTTAGATCCAATGTTTGGCGTAGATAATAAATCTTTTGCTAAAAAGGAAATGCATTTTTTAAGAAGATCATTATTAGTCGATTCGGAAGATCTTTTAGAGAAAGCATTAAATTCTAGAGCAGAGCTTGTCGTTTTAAAAAAACATAGATTAGATGATCTAAAAACTGAAAAAAAACCATCTTTTAAATTGACTGGAAAAGTTGTGAGTCTGAATATCTTCGATAGAAGAAATTAGAGCCACCTTCTTGTTCTCTTAGAATATTCTTCCCACTCCGAATCAAATATGTCCTCAAGCTTTTTTTCTTCGTGTTTTATCCAAGTGAAATTTATGATTAAACCAAAAACAATTGATATCATTAGTGATGAAAAGGATTGTAATGATATTGAAACTCCAACCAAAATTAAAAGCATGCCTAAATAAATAGGGTTTCTAGAAAATCTAAATGGGCCATCCTTTACAAGCTTTTCTGGTTTACCGTCAGGGATAAAAGTAGTCTTCATTTTTGAAAGTTTTCTTAAAGAAATATAAACCAACGAAATGCCTATTATTAAAATTAA
Organism: SAR86 cluster bacterium AG-339-G14; assembly: GCA_003282105.1. Lineage (GTDB taxonomy): Bacteria > Pseudomonadota > Gammaproteobacteria > Magnimaribacterales > AG-339-G14 > AG-339-G14. The sequence goes on along the minus strand of QCAB01000018.1, from coordinate 1,385 downwards.
AATTCCAAACAGGATGCTTAAGTTTACTAAAACAGGGAAAGTGAAATACAAGACAACTTGCGCAATAAGCCCACATAGAAGAATGACGGGAGGATAGGTAATTTTCATAGATGAATTATCTTATCAAATTTTTTTAGGAAGGAAGATTTTCCAACCAAATTGTTGAGAACATTTTTGCAACATCATATTTTTCTTTATTTTCATTCCATGAAATCATATTCAGCTCATCAATCTTAAGTAAATCTAAATTTATTAGACCTTCTAAAACTAACAAAATTTTCTCATTATTATCTTGCAAAGGCATGTCTAGGAAGAAATCCTTTCTTAATTGAGGCAATATTTCTTTAATCTTTATTAAAAGAGATTCCTTTGTAATTTCTTTTCTACTTTTATAAAAAATAAAAGACTGGAGAATCAATAAATGTAGGGAATTATTTTTATAGAATTCTAAAGATTTTTTATGATTGTCTTTCATTAGTATGTGATCTTTTGAATTTGAAGATATGAATTTAAGTTTTTCCATCTTTTCAAGAACCTCCTTAGAACTTAACCTAGGAAGTTTTACCAATTCAGAATATTCCGAAACTTCTACTACCTTTTTTAGAAACTCAATTCGATTGAACACTTTGTCTGAGCTAATTTGATTCTTATCAAAACCGGAAATTGCAGAAGCGAATAAACTTGTTGAACTAACAACAGTAGCTTTATTTATATTCGACATTATTTTATTCCCCAAGAGCGGGGTTATTTCAAAAAGCCAAGAACTTTTATCCATTTCATCGCTTAAATCTATTGTCTCTTCTCGCCATTTAGGAGCGTGCTCATCCAAAAAGGACTTTAGATCAATGGGCTCCCCAAATTGAAGATAAGCATTTCCTAGATATCCTCTAAAATCACTAATCGTAGAAAAGATTGAGAAAATACTTTCTTTTTCCTTTTTACGTCTCTTCGACTCCCTTAAATATGATTTGCCCTCTAGAACTTTTTCGTAAGTTATGGAAATTGGTAAAAATTTAACGTCTCTTTCGTCCATATCTTGAAATGATTTAATAATCATCGAAATAATCCCTGGCCTTGGACTGAGGAGCCTCCCAGTTCTCGTTCTGCCTCCTTCTGGAAAAAACTCGATTGAATATCCTCTTTGAAAAAGCTTTCTTAGGTGCTCAAAAAATACTTTTGAGTAAAGCTTATTAGCTCCAAAAGATCTTCTCATAAAAAATGCTCCTCCATTTCTTAAAATTCTTCCTAAGATTGGCAAGTTGAGATTTTTCCCAGCAACAATTTGAGGAAGCATGAGATTATTAGTGTAGAGTTTGAAAGAAAGAGCAAGATAATCAATGTGACTCCTATGGGAAGGGGTGTAAATCAAAGAATTGCCAACTGCA
>QCAB01000017.1 GCA_003282105.1 SAR86 cluster bacterium AG-339-G14 | reverse complement strand
ACGGCAAATGGTATTTCATGAACTCGATAATTTCTAGAGAGAAAATGGTTAATCTATTCAGTTCTGTCATAAGATTTGATGATGATGGATTTTATTACCTAGTAACACCTCATGAAAAAATTAGATTAGTTGTAGAAGATAAGCCCTTTGTGGTCACGACTTACAATAAAGAAATAGTAGATGGTCAAGAGACTTTTCTTTTCAAAACGAATGTTGGAGATATAGTTCCGTTGAATTCAAGTCACCCTTTAAGAATAGAAATTTCTGAATCCGACGAGCCTTCTCCTTATATATTGGTTAGAAAGAACTTAGAAGCACTTCTGACTAGAAACGTTTTTTATCAATTAGTAGAGGAAGCTAATTCAGATGAAAAAAATAAAGAACTTTTTATCACAAGCTCAAAAGAGAGATTTCGTCTTGGAAGTTTTGAATAAAAAAACTAAAATTTAATAAAGTTAAGGAGTAATTATGAAAAAGGTTTTAATTGTGATAGGTCTAATTTTTAGCATTAGTCTTTTCAGTTCAGATAACTCAAGCGCAGATTGGCAGATAAAAACTTATTCTTCAGCTGCGCCTTCATTTATTGGTGACTTTGCTACAGTAATTGGGGGAAAAGGTGAAACCTTAAGAGAAGGTTCTAATGGATGGACTTGTCAACATGGAAATCCAAGACCATTTCCTAAAACGGGCTGGAAATCAGCGCATGAGGCCATGCCAGTTTGTCACGACGATGAAGGAATGAAATGGATGATGGCATTAGGCAAAGGAACAAAACCAAACCTTTCTAGAGATTCTTTTATGTGGATGCTTCACGGTGATGTGGGCGAGGATAATTTGGTTCCTGGTGTTTTAGATAAAAAAGATACTACTCCTGGCCAATGGATTGAATCAGGTCCTCATTTGATGCTGATGCCAAAAGATCCTAAAACATTAGAAAATTTCACTTCAGATTTTAGTAAAGGCGAGCCTTACGTTATGTTTCCAGGAACAGATTATGCTCATTTGATGATTCCTGTTGAAGGCTACTATCAGTATCAGAAATAGTAGATTAACTTTATTTACATATTAGGGTAGTTGGGACCACCCATACCTTCTGGCGTTACCCAAACAATGTTTTGGCTTGGATCTTTAATGTCACAAGTTTTGCAATGGACGCAGTTCTGAGCATTTATTTGAAATTTGTTTTCGCCATCTTTTTCTACGACCTCGTAAACTCCAGCGGGGCAGTACCGTTGAGCAGGTTCGTCATATTCGGGCAAGTTCACTGAAATAGGTATAGAAGAGTCTTTAAGAGTTAAATGACAAGGCTGATCTTCTTCATGATTGGTATTTGAAAGAAAAACAGAAGATAACTTATCGAAACTTATTTTGCCGTCGGGCTTAGGATATTCGATTTTTTCGCACTCAGCAGCTTTTTTCATACAGGCATAATCTGGAGTTTTGTGTCTCCAAGTGTAAGGAAACTTACCTCTAAAAAAGAATTGTTCTAAAGCCATAATTATTCCACCAACTAGGGCCCCATATTTGTGAAGCAAGGCGGTCATATTTCTGGATTTGTAAAGGTCGGTTTCAATCCAAGAAGATTTAAGTTTTTCCTCGAAATCAATTAAATCTTCACCAATTTTATTCTGACTAATCGCCTCGAATGCGCTCTCAGCTGCTAGCATTCCCGACTTCATGGCTGTATGTGAACCCTTGATTTTAGTGAACACCATCAATCCTGCATCACAACCAACTAGAATTCCGCCAGGGAAAGTCATTTTTGGTCTTGAATGGTAACCGCCTTTAGTTAAAGCTCTTGCCCCATATGCAACTCTGGTTCCATTTTCTAAAAGTTTCTTGATGTCTTTGTGATGTTTCCACTGTTGAAATTCATCGAATGGACTTAGGTGCGGATTAGAGTAATCCAATGGTACAACAATACCTAAATAAACCTGATTATTTTCTCCGTGATAGCAATAAGATCCAGAGTTTGATTTACTTGGCCAACCGAAAGAATGCATAACGGTGCCTTCTGAATGAACTTCTTTTGGCACATCCCAAACCTCTTTAAAACCAATGCCATAGTGTTGGGGATCGCTATTAGCGTCTAATGCATATTTAGAAATTAATTTTTTACCTAAATGACCTCTGCAACCTTCTGCAAAGATAGTATATTTTGCTCTTAATTCCATAGGCGGTTGGTACGAAGGCTTTCTTTCACCCTCTTTGGTTACGCCCATTTCTCCAGTTAAAATCCCTTTGACGGTATCGTTTTCATAAATTACTTCCGATGCCGTGAAGCCTGGAAAAATTTCTACTCCTAGATTTTCTGCCTGAGTCGCAAGCCAACGACAAAAGTTTGCTAAGCTCATGACGTAGTTTCCGTGGTTATTGAAATTGGGGGCAAAGAAAGAGGCAAAAGGGATCCCAAAAGAAAGTTTTTCGGTTAGAAAAAATTTAACAATATCTTTCTTAGCTGGAGTATTTAAAGGAGCTCCTTTCTCTTTCCAATCAGGAATCAATTCGTCAAGCGCTGTCGGTTCAAAACAATTGCCAGATAAAATATGAGCGCCAATTTCTGACCCTTTTTCAATCAAACATACACTTAACTCTGAATTATTCTCAGCCGCCAATTGCTTTAATTTTATTGCAGTAGATAATCCAGCTGGACCTCCTCCGACGACTACAACGTCATATTCCATCGAATCTACAGCTACTTCCTCACTCATTTTTTACCCTCAGGCTATATAATTATATATTCTAATGTTTTGCTGATACGCAGTATATCTTCTAGAATGGGGTTTTTTTGAATTAATTCAAATATAATATACTTATAAATATGAAGATTCTTATTCCAATTAAGAGAGTTGTTGATTATAACGTTAAAGTCAGGCCTACTTCCGATGAGTCAGGCGTTGATTTAAACAACGTTAAAATGGCAATTAACCCATTTTGTGAGATTGCTGTCGAAGAAGCAGTAAGACTTAAAGAATCTGGTGTTGCTGAGGAAATTGTTGCCGTAACTATAGGGTCTTCAGCCGCGCAAGAACAACTTAGAACCTCATTGGCTTTAGGAGCAGATAGAGCAATTTTGGTCGAATCTGAAACAGAACTAGAACCCTTAGGAATAGCAAAATTGTTAAAAGCAGTAGTTGAAAAAGAAAGTCCAGATCTAGTTATCCTTGGCAAACAAGCCATCGATGGCGATAACAATCAAACTGGCCAAAAATTAGCCGCACTGTTAGGCTATCCTCAAGCAACTTTTGCTTCGGAACTTTCTATTTCTGACGGTAAAGCCACGGTTACAAGAGAAGTTGATGGAGGTTTGCAAACCGTGTCAGTGAATCTTCCAGCAATCGTCACAACAGATTTAAGACTTAATGAACCGCGATACGCGTCTTTGCCGAACATTATGAAGGCAAAATCTAAGCCTCTAGATGTTATGCCTGTCGCAGATTTCGAAATTGATATTACTCCTAGAATTTCAACCCTAAAGGTTTCTTTACCTCCGGAAAGAGAAGCTGGAGTAATAGTTGAAACAGTTGACGAATTAGTCGACAAATTAAAAAATGAAGCAAAGGTGATCACATGACAGCGTTAGTAATTTCTGAACACAACAACGAAGAGCTAAAATCAGTAACTCTTAATACTATTTCGGCAGCAAAAGAACTTGATAATGACATTCACGTTTTAGTGGCTGGAAAGGAATGTGCGGGAGTAGCTGAAACATCCAGTAAAATTGATGGGGTTACAAAGGTTCTTTTAGTCGATTCTGCAGAATATGAGCATTTTTTGGCTGAAAACATCTCTACTTTGATTTCAAAAATTGCCGATGATTATGATTTTATATTGGCTCCAACTACTACAAGTGGAAAAAATTTCATGCCAAGAGTTGCGGCCTTATTGGACGTAAGCCAAATTTCAGATATTTCTGCAATTGAAAGTACCGATACTTTCCAAAGACCAATATATGCTGGAAATTGTATTGCCACTGTTAAGACTACCGACAAAAAGAAAGTTATCACGGTAAGAACCACTGCGTTTGATGCTGCTCCAACTGAAGGTGGTTCAGCAGATATCGTTTCTTTAGAAGAGGTTCACAATTCAGGAATTTCTGAATTTATTAAAGAAGAACTCGCCCAATCAGATAGACCTGAACTTACCGCTGCAGATGTGATTATCTCAGGCGGAAGAGGGATGCAAAACGGGGATAATTTTTCTCTGCTAGAAGGTATTGCAGATAAATTAGGTGCTGCAATTGGCGCCTCAAGAGCAGCTGTAGACTCTGGTTTTGTCCCGAATGATTATCAAGTTGGTCAAACAGGAAAAATAGTAGCTCCAAATTTATACATTGCAGTAGGAATTTCAGGTGCAATTCAACATCTTGCAGGGATGAAAGATAGCAAAGTTATAGTTGCCATCAATAAAGATGAAGATGCACCTATTTTTCAAGTCGCTGATTACGGTTTAGTTGGTGACTTATTTGACGTAGTTCCAGAGCTAGAAAGTAAAATCTAAAACAGTTATGGTTAAAATAGATATCACTGATTCTGCTCAGGAATATTTATCGGAACTTCTTTCAAAACAAGAAGACCCGACTAATATCAAGATCTTTGTCTCCGAACCCGGCACTCCTAAAGCTGAAACTTGTATTGTTTATTGCAAAGAAGGAGAACAAGAGTCAGACGACTTGTTCTTAGAATTAGAAAAAATTAATGTTTTTTTAGAGAAAGCTAGTTTACCTTTCCTTGAGGAAACCAAAGTTGATTATCATCCGGATAAATTTGGTGGACAGCTTACGATACGTGCGCCAAATGCCAAAATGCCGAACTTAGATGAAGACAGTTCAATCGAAGATAAAATAAATTATTTCTTATACAGCGAGATTAATCCTTCATTAGCATCTCACGGTGGCGAAGTACACTTAGTTGAGGTTCTTGAGCAAACTAAGGCAGTGCTGAGGTTTGGCGGAGGATGTCAGGGCTGTGGAATGGTAGATTTAACTCTTAAGGATGGCGTTGAGAAAACGCTTAGGAACAATATTCCAGAATTGACTGAAATTATAGATTCTACTGATCACAGTCAAACAGAAAACGCTTATTACAAATAAAACCCTACAACAATCAACTATCTTTGATTCGAGTATAATTTACTGAATGAAAGATAAAGCTTTCGTATTTAACGATACTGAGACCACAGGCTTAAATACCTGGTTTTCTCAAATAATCCAAATAGGCTCAGTTCTGACCGATAGCGAATTTAATGTCGATGAAGAACTAAATATCAGTTCAAAAGTTTTACCTTGGGTTGTTCCCACTAAAGGCGCCTACGAAACTCATAAACAAGTTGAAAATTTATCGGATGGAATGTCTCATTACGAAATGATGCATTTTCTAAAAGACAAATGGTTAAATTGGGGAAAATCAAAAGAACTAGTGCACGTTACTTACAATGGCATGAGTTTTGATGAAGAATTATTCAGACGACAATTTTATTGGAATCTCATTGATCCGTATTTAACAACCAATAGAAACGGGTCCTCTAGAATTGACCTCATGGTGATACTTTTCATTATTGCCAATTTTTATCAAGAAAAAATCTATATGCCTAAAGATGAAGACGGAAACATTAGATACAAATTAGGAATGGTGGCCGAGGCAAATGGGATTTCATCTTTAAATGCTCACGACGCGGTAGTAGATTGTTATTTGATGATTAATTTAGTCAGATTAATCAATAAGGTAGCTCCAGAAGTTTGGCAGTCCGCTATACAGGCGTCCTCAAAAAAAGGTTTGATTTCAATGTTAAATGAAGGCCCGTTTTCGATGTTTGCAGAGATTGTTAAGGGGCAATGTTTTAATTATCCAGTTTATCCTTGTGCACAAAATCAAAAAAAACCAAACGAATTACTTTTAGTTGATCTTTATTTTGATCCAAACGAATTATTTGAGATGTCATACTCAGAATTGAAAGGACAATTTGGAAAATCTGGAGCCTTCAGAAAAATTGCTATAAATAAAACTCAGCCATTAATGAATGCAAGCGCAATTTCAAATGCAGAGTCTTTTTTAGATTTATCAATTGAAGAATTAACTAAAAGAGCTGAGCAAATTAAAGGCAATGAAGATTTTAAAAACAATTTATCTCAAATTTTGGAAGATGATGATAAAACCTGGCCGGAAAAAACAATTGTTGAGCAAAAAATATACGACGGTTTTAGTTCTGATGCAGATAAATTATGGATGGAAAGATTTGAAATAAGTACTTGGGACGAGAAAGTTAAATTAGTAAATGGTTTTGAAGACGAGAGATATAGAGAGCTTGCTGAAAGAATAATTTGCTATCAAAAGCCTGAATTCGCAAACGAAGAAATGTTAGAAAATTTTAATAATCTTGTTAGGTCTAGGCTTTTTTCAAAGGGTCCCTGGAATAATCCTGGAGAGACTCTAGATCAAGCCTTACACAACGTGGAAATTGCTCTGAAAGAATCTGAAGACGATGAGAAAAAGGAAATTTATAAAAAGTTATTAGAGCACTACAAAACTAAGACGGCTCAATTTTCTCAGTCTTGACTATTCGATAAATGATGCCAAATTTCGGATGGTCAATGTAATGCAATTCCCCTGATTTTAATTTTCTTGATTGATTGATCTGAAAAGTTACTTTCATTGAATCTTTTTCACCTAGTACCTCATAACTTTCATTAGTTTCTGCTTCAAGAGGGATCGTTAGATTTTGAAAATCTAAATCCGTCGTTGTTTCTGCTAAGAAAAAATTAAAATCAGTATGTAAAAATCTTTTTTTGTATATTTTTAGACTTCCAAATATTTTGTTGTCTTTGAAGATTTCGGAATCTATCAAAAGAGGCTTAGCTGATTCTTCAATTAAAATTGGTTGAAACCATGAATAATGACCAATGACTCGGTAATCTCTACTTCTTTTAAATAAATCCACTTCTTCGCTGAGAGAGAACTTCTCTCCTGCGTCAATTTGAAAGAAATCTCTGTTTTTAGGTTTTCTAATAGGCTCTGATTCAATTTCTTCTTCTACTTCAACTTGCGGCGAGTTCACGTCTATAAAAAAATCTTGAAAGGGGTATTGCAAATCCAAAGCCGGCGGCTCGATAAATTTTGGATATTGTAAAGAGGATAAAAGTGCTAAATCGTTTCCCAAGTCTAAAACGGGTTCCTCAAAAATTTCATTGGAATCCAAATCAGGTAAAAACTTGAAAAGAATAATATCGATTCTGTAAATTTCTTCGTCGGTTGACAAAGAAAAGTTACTGAAAAGTAACAAGCTAAAAGCAAACCAGTAACTAATCTTTTTTTTAAACACTAAATGATTTTAACTTATTTAAAACAAATTCTGATTTTGAATTAATTTCTTCAGGATAATTAAAGGAAATTTCTTTGATTTTTGAATTTTTGGAAACTAAATTTGAATTTTCATTCAGTGCCAAAGTACATTTAATCCCATCACCTTTAATTTTATTTATCAGAAGGTTATTGGCTTCAATTCTTATTGAAGTCTGATTGATAAGGATTTGGAGATCTTCTGGAAGAGAGCCAAACCTGTCTTCTAGTTCCTTTATATACGTTTTTAGATTTTCTAGATCTTTGATTGCAGAAAATCTTTTGTATATCTCAAGTCTTACTTCAGCCTGAGGAATAAAAGCCTCAGGAATGAAACCATTTTCACCAATTTTTATTTCAAATTCTTCATGAGTCTCATCAAAGCCTTCGAGTAATTTTATTGATCTATTAATCATGGATGAGAATAAACTTAGCCCGACATGATCAATCAAGCCGCTTTGCTTTTCTCCGAGGATCTCACCGGCACCTCTTATTTCTAAATCTCTCATTGCCAAATTAAATCCTGAATTAAGTGAGTCACTAAATTTTAGTGCTTCAAGACGCGCAAGGGCATTCTTATTTAGACTCTTATCAGGGGAAATAAAAAAATATGCATATGCTTGGCGACTCGATCTGCCAACTCGTCCTCTTATTTGATGCAGCTGAGACAAACCAAAATTTTCAACTCCTTCAATTATTAATGTATTGGCGTTCGCGATATCAAGTCCGTTTTCAATAATCGTTGTGCAAAGAAGGATATCAATTTTTTTGTCAGAAAAATTTACCATAATTTCCTTCAATGATTTTGGTGACATTTGACCATGAGCAATTTCAATTTTTGCGGCCGGAATAATTTGATTTAATTCTTTCTTTTTTTCTTCCAATTGAGCAACATTATTTACTAAATAAAAAACTTGTCCGGATCTGATAAATTCTCTTTCCATTGCTTCTTTTGCTAAAGTTTTTGAATAAGTTGCAATCAGGGTTTCTACTGCTTTCCTGCCAGGCGGAGGAGAGCTAATGATAGAAATATCTCTCACTCTAGAAAGAGCAAGATTCAACGATCTAGGAATAGGAGTAGCCGACAGAGAAATTGAATTTATACCTTTTGAATACTTCCTAAGTTTTTCTTTCTGTCTTACACCAAATTTATGTTCTTCGTCGATGACTAAAAGACCTAAATTTTTAAATTCGATTTCAGCACCTAAAAGAGAGTGAGTTCCTATAATTATGGAAATTTTTCCTTTCTTTAAGTTTTCAAAAATTGAAGCCTTTTCTTTTTGAGTTTTTTCTCTTGAAAGAAATTCTATCTCATGATCGGTTTGCAAAAATCTGTCTTTAAATAACTCATAGTGCTGCCTAGCCAAAATAGTCGTTGGAGCAAGCACAGCTACCTGTTGTTTATTTTTTGCACAAATAAAAGCAGCTCTCAATGCTATTTCAGTTTTGCCAAAGCCCACTTCGCCACAAATTAATCTGTCTTGAGGTTTTTCCGAAGCCAAATCGCTTATGACTTCATTGATCACACTGGCTTGATCATTAGTTTCTTGAAAACCAAATCCATTGGAAAATTCTTCAAAGTCGTTAGCATTTACAATTAATGGAATTGATTTGTCTATCTTTCTTGTTGCTTCTGCTTCCAGCAGCTCAGCAGCAATATCAAAAGCTTTTTTTCTTGTTTTTTCCTTTTTTAACTTCCAATTGTTTTTGCTGAGAGAATCTAATTTAATTTCGCTATTACCTAAATATGGCGTAAGTAAATTCATTGAGCTAATTGGGACGTAGAGGGTTTCGCCCTCGGCATACTCAATTGCAAAACATTCTGTATTACTTAAGTTCTTAAGACCTTTGAAAACGCCTATTCCAAAATTTGAATGCACAACTTTATTGTCGATTTTAAATTCATATTGGTCTTCTTGAGAAAAGACTTTTTGAGAGGATTTTTCAAAAATATTCTTTGAAAGTTTTTGTTTTTTTTGTAGTTCTATATTTGACGACGCTTCTTTGTCTTCGATGAGGATATGAATTTCTTTTTCTAGGAATTCTTTAGGCTCATTAAAAAGTTTCGTAGGAGGTAAGGGCGGTCTGTCTAGGTTGCTAATAAATTCTTCGTATCTTTCTTCGATTAATTTCCAATAGGAATTAGATGAATCCTTTATATTTCCATATGAAAAAATATCAAAATCGTTAAAAAAAATATCAAAGTTTGGTTTTGACTCATAAAATAAAGGGAAATAGGATTCAATTCCCTCTGTAAATTTCCCTTTTGAAACAGCATCAAAAATTTTTCCGTCGTTAGGAAAAATTGATCGCCAATTTTTTTTAAAAATAGAAATAGATTTTTCGTCAAGCACAAAACCTCTGGACGCTTTGCATTCATACTTGCTTACTTTATGTTCACTCAGCTGAGTTTCTTCATTAAAAGTTCTAATTGATTCAACAATATCTCCGTCTAGATTAATCCTGATGGGCTTAGATGAATTAATTGGAAAAATATCTATAACAGAGCCTCTAATCGTGAATTCACCTCTAGTTGAGACAAGTTCAACTGATTCGTATCCAGAAATAGTTAACTTTTGAATTAAATCATTTCTATCAATTTGGTCTGATAATTCAAATGAGTAAGAGAAATTATTTATTGAGGTCTTATTAAAGAGCGGCTGAATAAGAGCATTTGTTGTTGTAACTATAGTTGCTTCTGCGTTTGAGGATTTTGATAAAGTTTCAATACGGTTGGAAAGATTGTCCATATGTGGAGAGAAATGATCATATGGAAGTGTTTCAAACTCTTTAAAAATACAAAAACCTTCTTTAGAGTTTCTTTCTAAGAAATCCGATATTTCAGCTAATTTATAGTTATTTTCACAGATGATTAAGCTTTTTTTCTTATCTAAAATTCTATGCATATGAAAAAGATTCTACTTTTGATCGTTTGAACTGAGTGTATAATACCTTTTTCATAAATATTTCAAATTGATAAGTAAGAGGTATACAAAATGAATCTATCTTTTTCACCAGAAGATCTAAAATTTCAAGAGGAAGTGAGATCCTTCCTAAGAGAGAACTATCCAGCGGATACCAAAAGGAAAATGGACAACGGAATTCCGTTACAGAAGGAAGACATCCAAGAATGGCAAAAAGTCTTAAGTAAAAAGGGTTGGTTTGCTATAAATTGGCCAGAAGAACATGGTGGGACTGGATGGTCTATCACTCAAAAACACATTTTTCAAAATGAATTAGCAGCGTTTAATACGCCGACTATAGTTCCTTTTGGAGTAAGTATGTGTGGGCCAGTAATTTACACCTTTGGTAACGATGAGCAGAAAGAGAGATTTCTCCCTGCAATCAGAGATAATGACGTCTGGTGGTGTCAAGGCTATTCAGAGCCTGGCTCGGGTTCAGATTTAGCTTCGCTTAAAACTAAAGCCGAGAAAAAGGGTGATAAATATATCGTCAACGGAACCAAGACATGGACCACAATGGCTCAACACGCCGATTGGATCTTCTGCCTTGTCAGAACTGATTCTTCAGGAATCAAACAAGAAGGAATTAGCTTTTTGCTGATTGATATGAAAAGTCCAGGCGTCGAGGTGAAACCAATTATTACTATAGATGGGTCTCATGAAGTGAATATGGTCTATCTAGACAACGTTGAAGTTCCGGCTGAAAACCTTATTGGCGAAGAAGGAGCTGGTTGGAGCATCGCTAAATTTCTTTTAGCACACGAGAGAACTGGAATTGGTGGAATTCCCCACTTGAAAAGAGAGATCAAAAGGCTTAGAGACATCGCTGGCGAATTACCTCTTAATGACGGCTTTCTTAAGGACGATGATCTGTTCATGGACAAGTTGAATAAACTTGAAATAGATCTTTTATCAGCTGAATTTACCGAGTTAAGAACTCTAGCTGCAATGTCAGCAGGAGGTCATCCAGGACCTGAATCCTCTATCTTAAAAATAGGCGGAACTGATTTACAACAAGCTTTGTCGGAATTATACGTTGAAGCATTGGGTTACTATGCACATCCTTTTGTGAGTGAGGCAGACATGGCTTCTAATGAAAAGAGAATTGGTCCTGATTTTGCTGCTAACGTAATGCCTCATTATCTTAACTACAGAAAAGTTTCGATTTATGGTGGAAGTAATGAAGTTCAGAGAAACGTCATTGCCAAAGCAGTATTAGGCTTATAGTTTTTCAGCCATGGATTTCTCTTTATCCGAAGAACAAAAACAAGTTCAGGATTTGATCAATCAGTTCATTGCAAAAGATTATCCTTTTGACGTGAGAGAAAAACTTGTCAAGTCTGAAGATGGTTTTAGTAAAGAATACTGGAAAACCTTTGGAGAGTTTGGGTTACTTGCAATGCCTTTTCCTGAAGACGATGGAGGTTTTAACGGTGGACCAGTCGATCTTATGGTAATTCTTGAGGCTTTTGGCACAGGTTTAGTAGTTGAACCTTACATACCAAATGTGGTTTTATCAGGAAATCTAATTAGTAAATTAGGAAATAAGGAGCAAAAAGACGAAATACTTCCAAAACTTTTCTCAGGCGAGCTTCAAATGAGTTTTGCATTTACAGAGCCTCAAAGTAGATTTGATTTAAACGACATTACCACTTCGGCAAAATTAGAAGGAGATAATTACATAGTGGATGGCTACAAAGCAGTAGTTATGAATGGACCTTCTTCAGAAAAAATTATCGTTACTTGCAGGACGTCTGGTAGCCAACTCGATGAAGAAGGTATTTCTTTATTAATAATTGATAAAGATTCAGCTGGTTTAAGTTCCAGAGATTATTCAAATGTCGATGGATCCAAAGCATCTGAAATTACTCTTGAAAATGTTTCTGTGCCTAAAGAAAACCTTTTAGGCGAAGAAGGAAAAGCTTTGAATACCATTTCCGAGGTAATTGATTTAGCAACATTAGCAATTTCTGCTGAAGCAGTTGGCATTATGCAGAAAATGAACGAATTGACTTTGGATTACACCAAAACAAGAGAACAATTTGGTCAGGCGTTAAGTAAGTTTCAGGCTTTGCAGCACAGAATGGTAGACACATTCATGGTTCACGAACAAACTAAGTCTTTATTGCTTATGGCCGCTGCTAAAATGAACGATAAGGCTGCAGACACGTCTAAATCTATATCCGCGTTGAAATATCAAATCGGAAGTGCTGCTAAATTAATTGGCGAAGAATCTATTCAGTTACATGGCGGCATGGGTGTGACTGAAGAGATGAGCATCGGCCATTACTTTAAAAGATTGACAACTATTAGAACTATTTTTGGGAATTCTGATTACCATTTGAAAAGATATTCCTCTCTTTAAAAAATGACAGAGATTAAGTCTGATTCTAATCCAGACAAAAGAATAAGATCTAAGCCAGACAATTATTTAGATAACTGGATCGAGCGCCAGTCTTTGATCGAGGCTGCTATTCCTATCATTGGGAAAATGCATAGGAAAAACATAAGAATATTATTGTATGGCTCTCCACTGATGACACTTTCGGTCATAGAAATTATGCAACTGCATAGAAAAGTGAGAGAAGCAGAGGAGAATGAGTTAAGTGAATTTGAAACCTCAAAAGTTTTAGAATGCTTGGATGAAATTGATCTTGGCCCTTGCCAGCTGGACATAGGAATATTGGCTGCTGGCTATATGTTTGATTCTAAAGATTTGTCTTTAGAGGAATTTATTAAAGAACAGGTAAAGGACGTTATTGGTTTACACAGTCCAATCTTAGATAAATCTCAAGATTTAGTTTTGTATGGCTTTGGAAGAATAGGGAGATTATTCACTAGATTATTACTAGAGGATACCGGTGCAGGTGAAACTTTGTGTTTAAAAGCAGTAGTAACCAGAGCAAGCTCAAGCGAAGATCTTTTGAAAAGAGCGGAATTGATGAGAAAAGATTCTGTTCATGGAAGATTTAAGGGAACCATTAGAGTCGATGAGGAACAAAATGCTCTAATTATGAACGGCAACATAGTTAAATTTATCTCAGCCGATAGCCCAGAAGATGTTGATTACGCCAGTTGTGGAATTTCTGATGCGATACTGATAGACAACACTGGAATGTCATCTTCCAAGGAGGGTCTAGAAAAACACCTAAATAACAAAGAAATAAAAAAAGTATTATTTACCGCTCCTGTTGCTAAAGAATTGAAAAATATTGTCTACGGCGTAAATCATGATGCCATCGACGATAAGGATCAGATAATTGGTGCTGCTTCTTGTACCACCAACGCAATTGTTCCGGTCTTAAAGGCGATTGACGATGAGTTTGAAATTGACAATGGTCACGTAGAGACAATCCACTCTTACACTAATGATCAGAATTTAATCGATAACTACCACAGCAAATCTAGAAGGGGAAGAGCGGCTGCACTTAACATGGTAATTACCGAAACTGGAGCCGCAAAAGCTGTTTCACAAATACTGCCAAATTTAGAGGGTAAATTGAGTGCCAATGCTATTAGAGTACCAACCCCTAATGTGTCTTTAGCAATTTTAAGTCTTTTTTTGAAAAAGTCTTCTGATCAAGAAAACTTCATTGAGTTTTTAAGAAATGCTGCTTTTCATAGTTTGCTGAAGGACCAAATAGATTTTACTAAATCTGCCGAAGTTGTTTCTTCAGACATAGTTGGAGGAAGATATGCTGGCGTAATTGATGGCCAAGCGACAAGATGCAGTAATAGAAACGTTATTGTGTACTTATGGTATGACAATGAAATTGGTTACTGCGCTCAATTGATAAAAGTTGTTAAAAAGATGGCTGGGATTAAATACAAAAAACTTCCAAATTTCTTATAAAAAAATTCTGCTCTGCATAAAATGATTTTTAAAATAAAGAAAGGTCTAGAAATTCCTATCCAAGGAAAACCTGATCCCTCAAAGGTATATTCTGTAAATACAAGAACCGTTGGCATTTTAGGAAATGATTTTCATGGAATGAAACCAACTATGTTGGTTAAAGAAGAAGATACCGTTGTTAAAGGTCAACCATTATTTGAAGATAAAAAAAATCCTGGCGTTCTTTTTACTGCTCCTGTGTCTGGAAAAATTTCTTCAATTAACAGAGGAGATAGAAGAGCATTTTTGTCTTTGATAATAGAAAAAAATTTTGATGATAACAATCAAATTGAATTTTCGACGTCGCAGCATTTGTCAGACTTAACCGACGATAATATTATTAATCTCTTGGTCAAATCAGGCTCTTGGACAGCATTCAAGACAAGACCGTTTTCTAAAGTCCCTAAAATTGAAGATCGTCCAGATGAGATTTTTATTTCCCTGATAGATTCTAACCCTTTGAGTGTTGATCCCGAACAAATAATTGAGTCCGAAATTGATATGTTCAATGAAGGATTAGAAGTATTGTCGCGCTTGCCCAAAAATTCTCTAAATATTTCAACCAAACCTGACTGTTCAATTAAGAAACTAAATAAAGAAAAGGTTACTTATTATGAATTTTCTGGGCCTCACCCAGTTGGTTTGGTCGGCACACAAATTCATAATATTTCTCCAGCGTCACTGAGCAATCAAATTTGGACAATTGGTTATCAAGACGTTGTCATGATTGGAAAATTGTTCAACACAGGTATTCTCGATAATTCAAAAAAAATAGCTTTGACAGGACCCATGGTAAAAGATCCTTCCATTATTGACTCAGAAAACGGAGCAAATTTGGACGATGTTCTCATGGATAAGGTTATTGGAGAGAATAACAGAATAATTTCGGGTTCCGTCTTAACTGGATCAGAATCCGTTAATCCAGTTAATTTCTTAGGAAGGTATCACAATCAAATAACAGTTCTAAGAGAAGTGACAAAAAACGATAGAGAGTTTTTAAATTTCTTTAGGCCTGGTCTCTTAAAACATTCTTTTTTAAGAATTTTCTTTACAAAACTTAATGAAAAAAAATTAAATTTAAACTATTCGACTGCAATGAATGGCTCTGATCGAGCCATAGTTCCATTAGGAATATACGAGGATATTTTTCCTTATAAGATAATGATTACCCAATTGTTGCGTAGTATAGTTATCGGCGATACAGAGGCTGCTCAAAAGCTTGGTGTACTCGAACTAGAAGAAGAAGATTTAGCACTTTGCACTTATTCTTGTCCAAGCAAATACGATTACGGCTCTTTGTTGAGAGAAATGCTTACTAAGATTGAAGAAGAAGGCTAAATGAGTGACCCGTTAAGAGATCTATTTGACAAATCCAAGCCATCCTTTGAAGGCAAGGGTAGATTTGCTCGCTTTTTTCCTCTGTTTGATGTCTTTGAAAATCTATTTTATTCATCGGATAGGAAAACCTCTGGGT
>QCAB01000016.1 GCA_003282105.1 SAR86 cluster bacterium AG-339-G14 | reverse complement strand
TTGGTTTATCAAGCTGTCATTGAAAATATTGCCTGTGAGCAGGCTGCGAAGATGGTCGCCATGAAAAATGCAACAGAAAACGCTGGAACTATCATTGATGAATTACAACTTATTTACAACAACGCAAGACAAGCTGCGATAACTCAAGAATTGTCAGAGATTGTAGCTGGAGCTGAAGCATTATAACTATCGAGGAAATAAAATGAGCGAAGGAATAGTAGTACAGGTAATTGGAGCCGTAATCGATGTAGAGTTCTCTAGGGAGAATCTACCGAAAGTTTACGACGCTCTATCCATTGAAGAATCAGGATTGGTTTTAGAAGTACAACAGCAATTGGGAGACGGGATTGTTAGAACCATTGCAATGGGACAAACCGAAGGATTAAAAAGAGGAACAAAAGTGGTGAACACTGGGGATGCAGTTACAGTACCAGTTGGCGAGAAAACGCTTGGGCGAATTCTAAATGTCTTAGGGGACCCAATTGATGGGAAGGGAGATGTAGGCGAAAAAGAAAGAATGCCAATTCACCGAGATCCACCTAGTTATGAAGAACAAGCAGAATCCTCTGAAATTTTAGAAACAGGAATCAAAGTTATAGATCTTATGTGTCCTTTTGCAAAAGGCGGGAAAGTCGGTTTATTTGGTGGAGCGGGAGTAGGAAAAACAGTCAATATGATGGAATTGATAAGAAACATTGCCTACGAAACGAGCGGTTACTCAGTGTTTGCAGGAGTTGGTGAAAGAACTCGTGAAGGAAATGATTTCTATTTAGAAATGACCGAATCTCAAGTTCTAGACAAAGTTGCCTTGGTTTATGGACAAATGAATGAGCCCCCCTGGGTGTCGAATGAGAGTTGCTTTGTCAGGTTTAACAATTGCTGAAAAGTTCAGAGATGAAGGCAGGGACGTATTGTTATTTATCGATAATATATATCGATACACGTTGGCAGGAGTGGAGTGCTCTTCGCTGTTAGGAAGAATGCCTTCAGCGGTTGGGTATCAACCAACACTTGCCGAAGAAATGGGCGTGTTGCAAGAACGAATAACCTCTACAAAAACCGGATCGATAACTTCAGTTCAAGCAATTTATGTTCCTGCCGATGATCTAACCGACCCTTCGCCGGCAACAACATTCGCTCACTTGGATGCGACCGTTGTACTTTCAAGACAAATTGCATCACTTGGGATATATCCTGCAGTTGATCCGTTAGATTCTACTAGCAGACAGTTGGATCCAAATATTGTTGGCCAAGAGCATTATGAAGTTGCCAAAGGAGTGCAACAGGTTCTGCAAAGATATTTGGAATTAAAAGATATTATCGCAATTCTTGGAATGGATGAATTGTCCGATGAAGACAAACAAACGGTAAATCGAGCTCGAAGAATCGAAAAATATCTTTCACAACCTTTCTTCGTTGCAGAGATTTTTACCAACTCTCCTGGAAAATTTGTTTCAATTAAAGACACTGTGAGAGGTTTTAAAGGCATTCTTGATGGTGAGTATGACGATTTACCTGAACAAGCTTTCCTCATGGTAGGAGCTATTGAGGAAGTTGTAGAGAAAGCGAAAACTCTATAATGGCTACTATGCAATGCACTATTGTTAGCGCAGAAAAAGAAATTTTTTCTGAGCAAGTCTCCATGGTGGTTGCAACTGGTTCATTAGGAGAAATTGGAATAACTCCCGGACATTCCCAGTTATTGACTGGAATTATTCCTGGGCCAGTGAAAGTGGTAAAAGAAAATGGTGAGAATGAAATCTTTTTTCTTTCGGGAGGGTTCATCGAAGTCCAACCTGACGTTGTTACGCTTTTATCGGACGTGGCAGTAAGAGCCGAAGACATAGATGAGGCAGAAGCAGAAAAAGCTCGCGAAGAAGCTGAAAAGATTAAAAATGATTCGGAAGCAGGAGTTGATTTCTCCAGAGCTAGAGCAGAGTTGGCTGAAGCAGCTGCCAGATTGCAAACTTTGCGCAAACTAAGAAAAAAATAGTTTAATATCTCTCTTTAATAAGATTTTTGGGGCCCAGATGAAAATCGATGTAATTATTTTAGCTGCTGGAAAAGGAACTCGTATGGGGTCCAATACACCTAAGGTGCTAAGTGAACTTGCCAGTAAGCCTTTGCTCCAACACGTCATTGATACTTGCTCTCAACTTAGCAATAGTAAATTACACATCGTCGTTGGTGTCGGAAAAAACCAAGTAAAACAATCAGTTTTGACGCCTAAAGGGACAAATTGGATTTCTCAAAACAAACAATTAGGAACGGGTCACGCGGTTAAACAAGCTTTGAAATCTCTCAGACCAGGAGCTATGACTTTGATTATGTATGGAGACGTTCCATTAGTTAACATAAAAACATTAAAAAAATTAGTTTCTATTGGAAAAAATAACTTGAGCTTATTAACTTTTAATTTAGACAAGCCCAAAGGCTACGGAAGAATCTTAAGAAGAGGAAACAAAGTTGCCGCAATCGTAGAAGAGAAAGAAGCGTCGACTACAGAAAAAGAAATTACCGAAGTAAATTCTGGGATTATTTCTACTTCGGCCAAAATATTGAAAGAACTGATCCCACAAATAAAAAATAAAAATTCTAAGAAAGAATACTATTTAACCGATGTCATTCAATTAGCTACAGAAAATAAAATTTCTATTAAAACAGTTAATCTAGATTCAACCAACGAAGTTTTAGGCGCAAATGATAAGCAAGAACTTCAGAAGCTCGAGCGCGCATATCATATAAATATTGCTGAAGAATTTATGAAAAAGGGCGCGAGCTTTGCTGACACTCATAGAGTGGAATTTCGAGGGAAAGTTACCTTAGGGAAAAATTCATTTTTAGACATCAACGTCATTGTTGAGGGGGAGTCTAAAATTGGTAAAAATTGTTTCATTGGAGCAGGCGCAGTTATAAGAAATTCAACTATAGGAGACGGAGTAAGGGTCGAACCGTATTCGGTGATTGAAAATTCTTCGATTGGAGAAGACTGCAAAATAGGCCCATTCGCTCATGTTGGTCCTGAGACTTGGCTGGATAAAGAAGTAGAAATCGGTAATTATGTTGAGGTGAAAAGAAGTAAACTTGGAAGCAGAACCAAAGCAAAACATTTAGCTTATATTGGCGATGGCGAAGTGGGAAGCTCTGTAAACATTGGAGCGGGAACAATTTTTGTTAATTATGATGGTAAGAAAAAAAATAAAACAAAAGTTGGCTCAGGAGCTTTTATTGGCTCCAATTCGGCTTTGATTGCTCCATTACAAATAGGCAAAAATAGTATGATTGGAGCAGGCTCGGTAGTAACCGAAAACGTTCCAGAAAATAAGTTGGCTTTGGGCAGAAGCAGGCAACGAAATTTAAAAATAAGGTAATGTGTGGAATCATAGCAGCAGCAACGGATAGAAGTGTCGGCAAACTTTTAATTAAGGGCCTCTATAAAATGGAATATAGAGGTTATGATTCTGCAGGAATTGCGATGCATGTTGATGATCAAGTGGCGCACCTAAGAACCTTAGGCAAAGTTAAACTTTTAGAAGAGAGAATGAAGTTAGAAAAGCCTAAAGGAAAAATAGGCATTGCCCATACCCGCTGGGCAACCCATGGGGAGCCTTCTGAATTAAATGCGCACCCTCACCAATCCAATGACAGAGTCTTTATCGTTCACAACGGTATTATTGAAAACTATTTATCACTTAAAGAAGAACTCACCAAAGAAGGATATGCATTTTCTTCAAAGACTGATTCAGAATTAATTGCTCATTTGTTGGATCGAAATTTAAAAACATATAATTCATTACTTGAAGCGGTGCAAGGCTTAAAAGATAGACTTGACGGTGCCTACGCAATTGCCGCGCTCGACCAAAATGAACCAGATAATTTGGTTCTAGTCAGGAACAGATCACCATTAGTAATAGGGCTCGGCAAAAACGAGAATTTTGCAGCTTCTGACCCTTTAGCACTAGCAGAACTGACTAATAAATTTTTGATCATGGAAGATGGCGATGTAGCCAAAGTTGCACCTGACTCAGTAGAAGTTTTTGATGCAAAAAATCAATTAGTCAATAGAGAACAATTGACAATTGATATCAAAGCAGAGGCTGCTTCAAAGG
This sequence comes from SAR86 cluster bacterium AG-339-G14, assembly GCA_003282105.1. Taxonomy (GTDB): domain Bacteria; phylum Pseudomonadota; class Gammaproteobacteria; order Magnimaribacterales; family AG-339-G14; genus AG-339-G14. Next base: position 14,667 of record QCAB01000016.1, on the reverse strand, counting down.
GCGATTTTAAACACTACATGGAAAAAGAAATTTTTGAGCAACCACAAGCAGTACTAAATACTTTGGATGGAAGAATAGGCGGAGAGGATGTTTTAGAGAATATTTTCGGAGAGGGCTCTTCCGAATTATTAGCCAAGGTTAAAAGAGTCCAAGTTGTAGCTTGCGGCACAAGTTTGCATGCGGGCAGAGTCGCGGCAAATTGGTTTTCGGCAATTGCAGGGCTGCCAACGCAAATGGATTACGCCAGCGAGTACCGATATAAAAATCCTTACATCGATGAAGATACTTTGTTGGTGACAATCTCACAATCGGGCGAGACCGCCGATACTCTTGCTGCCTTGAGATATGCAAACGACAAAGACTATCTTGGATCTTTAGCAATCTGTAACGTGCCAACCAGTTCACTTGCTAGAGAATCTGATTTTCTTTTGTTAACAAACGCTGGTCCAGAAATAGGGGTTGCTTCAACCAAAGCTTTCACCACTCAGCTAACGGCCTTAATGCTTTTGACCTTGTCTTTAGCAAAAGCTACCGGGAAAAATCCTCGCTTGCGAGGTCGAATTATTAAAGCGCTGAGATTTTTGCCAGAAAAAATTTCTGAAGCTCTTGCATTAAAACCAGAAATTTTAGAAATTGCTCCAGAAATCGCGAATAAGAACAATGCCTTATTTTTAGGCAGAGGAATCTTTTACCCTATCGCCAAAGAGGGTGCGTTAAAGCTTAAAGAAATTTCATACATTCACGCAGAGGCTTATCCTGCTGGAGAATTAAAACATGGCCCTCTGGCGTTAATAGATGGAGAGATGCCAGTAATAGCTATTGCTCCAGAACACGAATTAGCTGAAAAATTAGTCTCTAACCTTGAAGAGGTTAAAGCGAGAGGAGGGGCTCTTTACGTCTTTGGTAACGCTGAAGAAAGATTGGGCTTAACTTCTGGAAAATACATTAACATGCCAGACTGCGATTTCTTGCTTACTCCCATTTTGTATTCGATTCCTCTACAAATTTTATCCTATGAAGTAGCTCTGCTAAGAGGCACAGATATTGACCAACCAAGAAATTTAGCAAAGTCTGTCACGGTGGAATAAGTCAGAGTAGTGATTTCGCATCACGCAACAAAGACACATATTTAACTTTCACTTTTAATTGCAGATGTGATTATTTAGTTGCTTATCCTCAACAAGAACAAAAAATATATAAGACAAAAATTTCACAGATATAAGTTACATTTTAATGTGCAAGAATGAAATTTGTGATTAAAAATTTAGAATAAGTTAAAAGGTCTATCTTCAAAATTACACAATATTAGTAATAGTTTTTTCCTTCTGAGTTTTGATAAGATACCTAAGCACATCTGTGGCAGAATAATTAGCATGAAATATATAAGGGTAATTTCTTTTCTAATAAGTATATTTTGTTTTCAAAATACCTACGCGGCGCAATTTTTGTTTAGCGATGACTCAGACGAATTTACAGATGAAGTCCTCTTACAATTTTTGATTATGGACGATAGTAGTCTCGGAGGATTCGCAGCAAATTGCTCTAATGGTAATTTCTTTTTTGCTGGAAAAGTAACTGGCATGTTCGAAACTAAAAAAAATATTGATTTAAAAATTAGGTTTGACAAAGATGAGATGATCACCAAAAGAATACCTGTCGTTGATTATTCCGGGTATATGACACGGGACAAAGCATTTACGAAAGATATTCTTAACAGAATAAAAAATTCTGACATATTTATCCTTAAAGTTGGGACCGAAAAGACCCAAAAATTCACAGGTTATGAGGGCATAGGTGTTGAGATTGATAAGTTTTTGGATGCGACAAAAGATATTGATGCATGCAATTTAATTTAACTCCTTTAAACCCTGCAGAAATAGTAGATAAAAGGAATCACTAATCGCACTTATTTCGAGACGGTGGAATAAGTTAGAAGATAGAATTATTTTTCACTTTTAAGTTTTCATTTCAAATCGCTTAAAGAAGCTTAGTAATCTTTGATTGCAGAAAGTTTTTTTTTTAATTAATAATTTATTTTGTGAGATTTCAAAAAAATAAAAAACTTTATCTTATTTCTTTTATTGCCTTTTTATTTTTATCGTCTAATTTTATTTTTTCTAGTGAGCTTAAACTAAATCATAGTAAAGGAAACTTTATAAAAGTTTCTGGTCTTGCACAAAAATATAAAGATCAAAACGATCCTAATAACGAGATTTATGAGGACTATTTTAAGTGCGTAGAATATTTCAACGATGCAGATTATGTAGATAGATATGTTGCTGTTCAACAGTTTGATCCCGCGAATGCGCCGAGATATTTCACGGATGTACAGGATGGAACAGAATTTCTTTTTAAAATAAAACCACAGGGAGTAACTATAGGACAGCCAAGCCAAAAACCCTTTTGGGAAAAATGCCTTGAATCTCAACTTGAAAGTGGGAGATTAAGTGTCCCAATGGGCGAAATCATTACAAGAAGTGACGGGATAGATTTTGAATTTGGCTGGTCTGAAGATAAACAAGAAATCATAAGATATCAAGACGATAAAAGATATGGGGTTACTTCAGAAGTAGTTGCTGTTAGATGTCCTGTCAAGATTGCGTCAGACGTATCTGATGACGAATATAGGAAATTATTTAGAAAATACGAACTTGTCTGCATTGACTGGTAATCAAAAAAACCAATACAGGTAGGGTTTTCAAAAGAAAACCATACGAACTTAAGAGGCACAGACATTGATTAACCGAGAAACTTAGCTAAGTCTGTAACGGTAAAGTATAAGGAAATCGAGAATAATTATTTAATTGATTCCCTGATCATAGGAAATGCAGGTGGAGAGTCTTCAAATTGCACTCTTCCAATTTCAACAAAACCATGTCTTTCGTATAATGCCTTGTTTAATTCGTTTGAGGCCTCTAAATATGCTCTGTCTCCTTTAGCGTCGATCATTGCAAGCGCCTCTTTTAATAAAAAAGACCCTATCCCTTTTCTTTGCTGGGAGGGATCAACAGCGATAAATGGTAAATACCAAGCATCGTCCGGATGATATTTTTCAAATTCTTCAAAGAATTTAATAACAACTTCTATTCGATCTGCAGGAATATATTCAAAAGTTGGTTCCAAAATTGAATTATCAAACTCAACTCCAGGAGGATGCCATAGAGACGAACCAAAAAGATTTTCTTCAGAGTAAACAATATCATTTTCAAAAGCTATCTTTGAAAATTCCTCCATCCAAATATCGAAGCACTTGAGGTAAGAAGATGGATCAGGGAAGACCCATCTCAACAAAGCATCAGATGAAAAACCTACCGTAAGAACTGCTTTAACTCGCTCTAAATCTGCAATAGACGATTTAACTATTTTGGGTTTATCCATAAGCAAAGTATTTAAATTTTAAGTTTAATTAAAGTAGACAGTTTAATCCATTCAGAGACGGTCGAATAAGCGGTAGTAGCTATTTAAAATAGAAAAAAATTTGAGGATTTTTGATTATTTTTTCCTTTGTAATATTATCTCTATGTGAAGAATATTTTATTGGCTGGCGCCACAGGATTTTTAGGTAATCAAATCCTTCAAGAACTTGGAAAAGAAGATTTTAAAATTACCGCTGTATCGAGAACAAAAATAAAAAACCTACCTGAAAACGCTCAAGAGAAAATCATTGATTTTGATTGTTTAGAAGAATTAAATTTTCCTGAAACAAATCATGTTTATCTCGCGCTTGGACGACCAATGTATCTTCATAATTTAGCTGGACTGATAAATAAAGATTTGAAGAAGGATCTATCGCTGGTAGACTATGAGTATCAGCTTCAGATAGCAAAAAAAGCCTTGGAAGTGGGAGCTAAATCAATAACTTTAATCTCTGCAATTGGTTCAAGTGCCAGTTCCATTAACTATTATCTGAAGATAAAAGGAAGGCTTGAAGAAGAAATTGTGAAATTAGGTTTTAACAGCATTAATATCTTTAGACCCGGTCATATTGTCGGCAATAAAGATAGATTTGACACTATTTTCGCCGACTTAGTTTCTGCGATCACTGATCCTTTTTTGATTGGGCCTGTAAAAAAATTTAGAAGTATTTCTATCAAAGTGCTACCAAAAGTGATTGTAAGTTGTTCTTTAAAGCAAAAGCCTGGAGTAAATTATTTTGAGTTCGGTGATTTTCAACGTCAGCAATAAAGGCAATGCAGTTAGGATTGTAAGATTTGGTAATTTTATTTAGACTCCCAATTTATGTATTTTATGAACGCCCAACTAAGATCAGATAAACTAGCAATTTCGCTTTCTTTGACTTGTGTGATTCATTGTTTATTTGTTCCTTCGTTTGTGATTTTATCTTCTGGTTTTTATGCAACTACGTTTGATAATGAGTTTGTTCATAACCTGATTTTATTTTTTGCCATCCCAATTAGTTTATTTGCTTTGGCTCTGGGATATAAAAATCACGGGGCGCTTAGCTATTTCCTAGTCGGCACAATTGGATTAATAATTTTAATTGTGGCGGTAATTTTGGGTGAGCCTTTATACGGAGAAACAGGGGAAATACTTTTCACAATGCTAGGATCGGTTTTTGTGGTGTTCGCTCATTATAAAAACCATCAAATATGCAAGGAAATAAATTGTTCTTGCCACGATGATTAATTAAGATATTTTAAAATAGTCATTCAGCTGAGGGAGAAAAAATGCAAGAAAAAACTTTAGACGTTGTTGTTTACGGAGCAACTGGTTATACGGGTAAATTAGTCGTCGAATACCTGCTGAATCAATATGGTAAAGGTGAAGACTTCAAATGGGCTATTGCTGGCAGAGATCAAGACAAACTTAATAATATAATTCAGGAATTCGAGCTAGGCTCAGAGATTCCTGTTATTACAGCCGATGGAAATGACATCCAAAGCTTGGAGACAATGGTTCAACAAGCTAAATGTATTCTGACGACTGCCGGCCCTTATCAATTATATGGCTCAAATCTGGTAAAGGCTTGTGCGGAGAATGGCACAGATTATGTCGATCTTTGTGGAGAGCCAGCCTGGATGCATCGAATGATAGAAGGGCACAGTGAAAAGGCCAATCAAACTGGAGCTAGAATTGTATTTTCTTGTGGTTTTGACAGCATACCCTTTGATCTTGGAGTTTACTTTCTCCAAGAAAAAGTAAAATCAAAAGTAGGTAACACAGCCAATGCAATCAGAGGAAGAGTAAGAGCAATGAATGGAGAATTCTCAGGTGGAACGGCTCTATCGATGACCTCGACAATGGCGTCTCTTAAAGAAAAGCCAGAATTGATAGAGATACTGGCTAATCCTTTTTCTCTGGCAAACGGTTTCCAAGGCCCAGAACAACCAAACGATTCCAAACCACAATTCGATGAAAAACTAGAGACGTGGGTAGCTCCTTTTTTTATGGCGCCTATAAATAGTAAAAACATTCATCGATCTAACGCATTGTTGAATCACTCTTATGGAAAGGAATTCACTTATAACGAAATGTGGATTCAAGGACCCGGAGATGAAGGAAAGGCTGCGGCTGAATTAATTACCAAAGTTAATCCTTTAGAAAACGCTCCTAAGCCTGGAGAAGGTCCTTCAAAGGAAGCTCGAGAAAATGGAAATTATGACATCCTTTTTTGCGCGGATTTAGACAATGGCTCTTCAATGCATGCGTCTGTCACAGGAGACCTAGATCCTGGATATGGATCCACATCAAAAATGATTGCTGAAAGCGCTATTTGCTTGATTCAAGACTGTGCTGATTTAGCAGGCGGAATTTATACTCCAGCGGCATCAATGGGAAGCAAATTAATCTCCAGATTAGAAGCAAGCGCCGGGCTAAGGTTTTCTGAAGAAAATTAAATTATTCCATGAGCTTGGAGATAACTTTATTTTATACAATTCTTTTGATTGTTTTCTTGCTCATTTTAACGATTCGAGTTCTTGATTTGAGAGGGAGTCCAGTCACAAAGTTCCTTCATCCGCCCGATAGAGTTATAAACCCAGAAACCCTTGAACGTGCTATTAGAGCTCACGGTAATTTAATCGAATACGCACCATTATTTTTATTGCTTTTGTTATTGGCAGAAATAAATCAATTAAACGCAATCATTTTACATTCAAGTGGCGCTTCGTTTTTTCTTGGAAGATTAATGCACGGTATAGGTTTTGGATTTTTAAGGCACAGTCCAATTATGAGAATTGGTGGGATGTCGCTGACGTTTTTAGGCTTTATAATTTTATTGCTAACCTCAATAAATCTCTTGCTAAGTAATTAATCTTTTAGAAAGCCCTTCATGAATTCAGGAACTACTTTGGCCCTGGAATGATCTGAAACCCTAACACATTTATTTTCCATAGTGCCTAGACCCTCAATAGTTGTTGTTAGCTCATCCCCATCTTTTAGAAATTTTCCCGAGGCGATGCCAACCCCGCTTGGAGTTCCTGTCCAAATAGCGTCTCCAACTTTTAGCGTTACTATTTCAGAGAGATAAGAAATAATTGCAGGCACATCAAAAATTAGGTCGTTAGTATTGTCTTTTTGCACGGTTTCGCCATTCAATTTGCACTCAATGTCTAAGCTTTTGTAATCCTCGAGACTGTCTAGTGAAACCAAACATGGACCCATAGGACCATAAGTGTCAAAAGATTTTCCTAAATTGAACATTGCTGGAGTTGTTGCAAATTGAGCAGGGCGGTCAGAAATGTCCTGTCCGACGCACATACCCGCTACGTGCTCCCAAGCATTTTCTTTCGATATGTTTTTCCCATCTTTTCCAATGACGACTACTAATTCCGCTTCCCAATCCACGTAGTCGCTTCGCATTTCAATATTTGATTTGGGTCCAACAAAACAAGAAGTATGTTTAGTAAATATCATTGGTACTTCAGGTATATCCATTCCACTTTCTTCTGCGTGTTTTCGATAATTCAAACCAACGGCGTAACAATTCTGACTTTTGGGGACAGGGTTTCCTAATTCGATATCAGAGACTTTGCCTGTGGCAGATTCACTTGATAGAGATTCGTAAATTTCACTAAGCTCACTCTGAGATTTTAAGGCTTCCACGCTGTCTGTGCCGATGGCACCATTGGAGACAGTAGCTACGTCGTAGTAATTTTCATCCTTGATAAGAACGGCTTTGCCGTCTACTGTTCCTAATTTAAAACTCATTTTTTTCCTCAAAGTAAGTATTTTTTAAATTCTAAAGTCTAAAATCTTTCAGTTATATTTAAGCATAATTTTATTAGTTCGTATCAAATCGAATTAATAAAATTTTAGAGCGTGCTAATATTATTTTTTGATTTGATTAATGAATAAAGGTTTAGAAAATATATTGTCTAGAAATTCTCCAAGAGAATTATCTATGCCTATTCCTTCGCCTGAAGAAATGGAACAAGTTTATCAAGCAGCTTTGAGAGCTCCGGATCATGCTTGGCAAAGACCTTCTAGATTTATAGAAGTAAAGGGAGAAGGATTAAAGAAGTTATCATCAGTTTTTAAAAAATATGCTGAGGAGAATATTTCTGATTTATCTGAGGAAGCGCTTAAAAAATATGAAGCTGCCCCATTCCGAGCCCCTATGATTATAATTTTAGTTTCTGAAATTAAAGTACATCCAAAAGTACCAGAAATTGAACAAATGTTTTCTACGGCAGCTGCCGCCGAAAATATTTTGTTGGCTTTACATTCTTTAGGCTATGGCGGAGTATGGCGAACAGGAAAATTCGCTCTCAACGATAAAATTAACAAACACTTAGATTTATCAGAAAATCAAAAAGTAATAGGCTATTTATATGTGGGCACTCCAACGGGCGCGCAAAAGAAAATACCAGAAATGGACACAACCAAGTTCGTAACGAAATGGGAGTAAAAAGTAACTGTAAAATCTGGGGAGAAATTGAAATTAACAACAACAAAAGTTTTAACCAGCATAGCGCTGTTTGGGGGTTGTTTTCTTCCAGTAATAATGGATATGGGCAGTTCACATTTATTCAATGATTTATGGGACGCACATGCTCGAACACATTTGGTTTGGTCAATTTCTTCATTTTTTTTATTTTTTGTTTTGGGTATGTATTATTTGTGGATAAAAAATGACGAATTCACTCCTGCTTTAATGAGTCTATGCGTTTTGTTTGGGTACAGTATTTCAGCAGTTTCAATTTCATTTTATGGCGGAGTTTTCCTTGGCGAGGGTGGAGTTGAACCAGAGCCCTTTGGAATTCCCATTAATTTAATCCACTTTTCGTCGATGTTATTAATTCAGTTATTTGCTTTATTTCTAATGATTAGAAGAAGAACGTTTTGAAATGAAATCTTTAAACGTAAAAAAAGAAAATGGAATATGCTGGGTCTATTTAAGCAGACCTGATTCCATGAACGCTCTTAACAAAGAGCTCTTGGAAGAACTGACAGAATTTAATAATAATTTAAAAAATGATCTAGAAACCAAAGTTGTTATTTATTCAGGAGATGGCGAAAACTTTTCTGCAGGAGCAGATATCAAAGAGAAAAATTCTTTTGGCTCTAGTCTTGAAGCTTGGCGTTCTAATATGGGAAAGCCCGCGGTTATGTCTTTTCTAGAAATAAATCAAATCACCATTGCAGCAATTAATGGGTATTGTCTAGGAGGGGCGGCTTGTTTCGCTTCCGCTTGTGATTTTAGAATCGCTGCTGAAGACGCTTTGTTGGGTTATCCAGAAATTAATCTTGGAATGAACCTTAATTGGTTTGGATTACCTTTGGCAGTAAGATTGGTTGGTCCAGCTAAAGCCAAAAAACTTGTAATTGGAGGAGAGCAAGAAACTGCCTCAACTCTTTTAGATTGGGGATTTTACGACGAGGTGTGTAAAAAAGAACAATTAAAAGTTGGCGCTGAAAGAATGGCGAATTTTTATGCTTCAAAGGCAGCGTTACCCGCACAAATGATTAAGAAAAGTGTGAATGTCATAGCTTATAATTCAGATTTTGCAGCCATGCACATGGATTACGATCAATTTTTATTGAGTAGAGAATAACAACTTTGAACGGCTTATTAACTTTTTTATCTTTGCTTACATTATTTTTTGTGAGCTCTTATTATTACTTTTATTTAAAACTCTTAAATCCTAAGAAAATCTCTATACCGACGGAAGGCAAGGTTGCCGAACTTTCCAGAGGAAAGCTTTTTTATCAATGGTTTTTTCCTGAAGAAGAAAATGGAGAAACTATTGTTCTAGTTCATGGATTTTCAACGCCTAGTGTAGTTTGGGGAGGCATACTTCCTTTTCTTTTAAAAGAAGGATACAAAGTTTTGGCTTACGACCATTATGGACGAGGTTATTCTTCTCGCCCCAAGACTAAATACACTAAAAATTTATTTGTAGAGACTTTGGACGAATTGATAGGATCTCAAGACATTGACCAAAAAATACATCTAGTGGGTTATTCTATGGGCGGGCCCATTGTTGCTGGGTTTGCTGAATCATATCCTGATAAAGTTAAGTCTATTTCTTTAATTGCGCCTGCTGGATATCTGACTTTGTCTCTTCCTTGGTATCGTAAACTTCTATATCGTGTGCTAACTCTGCCAATTTTAAGTCAATACATTGGCATAGTTGTTCCCTCACTATTTTATGGAGGAGATGCAACAATAAAGCTGTCAACTTTAGAGGATGCTAATCGCGTTTCTCAAGAAAAAATTACTGAGGTTTATAAAGAACAAATGAAATATGAAGGATTTACTAGGTCGCTCTTGTCGACAATAAAAAATTTCAATTTATTTAATGATAAAAGCAGTTTTAAAACTTTAGGTCAATTAAATATTCCTACTTCTGTTGTTTGGGGTACTGCAGATGAGACCTGTTCTTTTGATGGGCATAAAGAACTAAAAAAAGATGTTTCCAATCTTTTTAGCACGGTGATCGAAGACGGATACCACGACATTACCTATTCGATGCCAACCAAAGTTTCAGAACACTTAATAAATTTCCTTAAACAAGCATGAAAATAATCTCAATATTTGTTCTTGTTTTATTAAGTTCGTGTGCAGCCTCTGTATCCAGCGATGTTGTCTTTGAGGAGTTTTCGTATGGAGAGCATAAAAATCAAAAAATTGATTTTTATCCTGGTAAAACGAATAAAGTTTTGGTTTGGATTCATGGCGGAGGTTGGATTTTTAGTGGCAAAAGAGAAACGAGATGGATTCGAAGACTTGGAAGGTATTTTAAGGTAAATGAAGACGTTAATATTTTTTCTATTGGATATAGATATGGAAGAAATACAGCTCCTCAAGCTGCTGACGATGTTTTATGTGCTTATCAAGCTATTGCTAATGAAATTGAAGTTAGGGGTCTTTCTAAAGATGATGTCACTATAATGGGTCTAAGCGCAGGTGGGCACTTAGCATTATTGGCGGGCTTTAAAAATTCTGGAGATCTTTCTTTTCCCTGCAAGGCTTCAATAAAACCAAAAGCCATAATTAATTTCTTTGGTATTGTAGACATCGAAGACAATTTCAATTTTCTTAAAGAAAATAGACCCTGGCTAAACTATATTAATATTTGGGTGCCTCCAGACAAAAGCATAAAGGAAATTTCGACAAAATATTCTCCCATTCAGTATTTACATCAAGACATTCCTAAAATTGTTACCGTTCATGGAACCGATGATGCTTTGGTGCCTTATAGACAAGCATTGATGCTAGAAGAGGCGCTGCCAGAAAAAAATATACTAATCACTGTGGATGGAGGAGAGCATTGGCGTTTCACAGATGAAGAGCATAGCGCGATCAAAAAACAGATAGATGAATTCATGATTGAAGAAGTTTGGAATAAATAAATGAATTATTGGAAGGCTAATTTGTTAATTCTTTCAATAATATTATTTATTTGGTTTATTGTTTCTTTTGGTTTTGGAATCATTTGGTCTGAGAGCCTTGACGAAATTAAAATCTGGGGATTCAAATTGGGTTTTTGGTTTGCTCAACAAGGAAGCATTTACATTTTTGTATTGTTGATTTTTGTCTATGTCGCGTTGATGAATCGTTTAGATAAAAAATATAAATCCAAAGAGGATGATTGATGGATGCTCAGTTATTAACTTTTATATTCGTTGGAATATCCTTTTCTCTCTATATTGGTATTGCTATTTGGTCTCGCGCTAAATCTACTAGCGACTTTTATATAGCCGATAAAGGAGTGAATCCCGTTGCCAATGGGATGGCAACAGCAGCGGACTGGATGTCAGCTGCCTCATTTATTTCAATGGCTGGATTAATATCCTTTCTTGGAAAGGACGGTTCAGTTTATTTAATGGGTTGGACGGGAGGCTACGTATTACTCGCCCTGCTTTTGGCTCCTTATCTTAGAAAATTTGGTCAATACACAGTGCCAGATTTTATTGGCACTAGATATTATTCTGACGCTGCAAGGCTTGTTGCGGTGTTGTGCTTGATTTTCATTTCTTTTACTTACATTGCAGGACAAATGCGAGGCGTTGGAATCGTTTTTTCAAGGTTCCTTGAAGTAGATATTGAACTGGGAGTCATTATTGGAATGGGTATAGTTTTTTTCTATGCTGTTTTGGGTGGTATGAAAGGAATTACATATACTCAAGTTGCACAATATTGTGTACTTATCTTCGCCTACATGGTTCCCGCAATTTTTATTTCTATACTCATTACAAACAATCCCATTCCTCAATTAGGATTTGGTGACCAAATCAATGGCTCCTCGGTTTATTTATTGGATAAACTTGACCAACTCCATCTTGAGCTGGGATTCGATCCGTATACTTCTAATTCAAAAAGCTCAATTGATGTATTTTTCATTACTGCTGCATTAATGTTTGGAACTGCGGGATTGCCCCATGTGATCGTAAGATTTTTTACAGTCCCTAAAGTTAGCGATGCAAGAAAATCTGCTGGCTATGCTTTGGTTTTTATAGCCTTGCTTTACACAACCGCTCCAGCGGTGTCTGCATTTGCCAGAGTTAATTTCATAGAATCAGTCCAGGAAGTAAATTATGACGAAGCTCCAAATTGGTTTAAAAATTGGGAACAAATTGGCCTCATCGCATGGACCGATAAAAACGATGATGGAAAGATAAACTATTCAAGCGGAACTGCACTGAAGGGTGCCAAACCAAATTATAACGATAAGATGGGCGCATATGGTCAACGTCTAGTCACCAATGAAAACGATCTCAGCAATCCTAACGAAGTCTACATCGATAGAGACATTATGGTCTTGGCAAATCCAGAGATTGCAAAATTACCAAACTGGGTAATAGCCTTGGTGGCAGCAGGAGCTCTTGCAGCAGCACTTTCTACCGCGGCGGGCCTCTTGTTAGTGATTTCTGCTTCAATCTCTCATGATTTGATGAAAAAGACTCTGATGCCAAACATAAATGACAGGCAAGAGTTATTATTTGCTCGGACTGCAGCAGCAGTTGCAATTATTGTTGCGGGTCTCTTTGGGATATATCCTCCAGGGTTTGTTGCCCAAGTAGTTGCGTTTGCTTTCGGTTTGGCAGCTTCTACAATATTTCCTGTATTATTTTTCGGAATTTTTTATAAAAGGCTTAATAAAGAGGGCGCAATTGCCGGAATGCTTTCCGGTTTAATAGTTACTTCAAGTTATATAATTTTTTTTAAATTTATTAATCCGGAATTGAATACTGATGAGAATTGGATTTTTGGAATTTCTCCTGAAGGCTTTGGATTCTTGGGAATGTTTATAAATTTTGGAATAGCGATTTTTGTTTCGGCATTTTTTAAAGCTCCACCACAAAGAGTTTATGATCTTGTTGAAGACATTAGAAAGCCATAAGCTTATTTAAACTTCTTACGCATATTTCTTACAGCTTCCATACCGAAAACAGGTTTTTTTCCTTTTGGTACAGTATTTCCTTTTCGGATTAACTCTTCGAAGGAAGCGCCACTTTTGAACATTTCGTAGAGTGTTTCTACGTCCATATTTGTACCGACAGGTTCGTCAGAAAAATCTGGCGCAATATTTTTTTTAAATTCTTCAGCAGAACGAAAGTGTTCAAAAAATATCTCTACCAGATTTCCATCTGGATCTTTGTAGTACATTCCAGTTATCCAACCATGGTTTATCGTCCAATAAGGTAGTAGGCCCTTTTCTTTAGCAGAAAAGTAAAAATCGAACCATTTTTCAATTGGATTTAGCTTGTATGAAATATGATCAAGGCCAACAATCGAGGGTGTGGAAGAATTAAGCCAGTTTTTAAATCTCATTATTTGTTTTGGTATGAAGCTTAATTGGTCGAAAACCTTAGAAGTATTAGCTATTGCAACCCGGTGATGCTCATCGTCAAATGCTAAGAAGGTAAGTTCAGGGCTCTCGTAAAGAGGTTCACAGCCAAAAAGTTTGGAATAAAAATCTATCATTAATTCGAAATTCATTGTTTTAAATGCTACATGATGGAATTCATCGGGTGCATCAGAAGATTTAAGATTTTTATAAATCTCTAAGTTCAGCTTCTTTTCTGCTCTCATAGTTAAATTCTAACCTATAAATAAAAAGTCATGATTAATTTGTTTAGTAAGTTTTTGTGAATATAATTCTTCCATGACTTCTCTGACAGTAAATGAAGTGTATGCAATCGGAGCGCCAATTATTCTTTCGATGATCTTATTGGAAGTTCTTATTTCTAATTTAAGAAATAAAGCATGGTACAAAAAAGGCGATACTTTATGTACCACTGGTCTTTTAACAGGAAATATTTTGATGAGTTTTTCTGTAAAGGGATTAATTTTGGCATTTCACTTTTACTTATATCAATTTAGAATCATAGATTTAGCAAGCATTGTCCCACTTTGGGTAATGTGGCTTTTGACTTTTGTTTTAATAGATTTAATTTTTTACGTTTATCACCGATTGTCTCATAGGGTCAGATTCCTTTGGGCAATTCATATGAGCCACCACTCTAGTGAAGAAATGAATTTTGCTGTCTCTTTCAGGCAGGCTTGGTTTGGCCCATTATCAAAAGTTCCTTTTTTTATGGTCATGCCATTGATAGGATTTGATCCGACTATTATTGCCGTAGCTGGAGTTATAAGCACTCTTTGGGGTATTGTGGGACACACTCAAATTGTGAATAAATTAGGGCCTTTAGAATATTTATTTAATACGCCTTCTCATCATCGAGTACATCATGGATCTAATCCAGAATACATAGACAAGAATTACGGCAATTTATTTATCATTTGGGACAAAATGTTTGGCACTTTTGAACCTGAAAAAGCTCCTGTTACTTTCGGGCTCGTCAATAATGTGAATACTTTTAATCCTGTAAGAATTACTTTTATGGGTTGGATTTCGATGATAAAGGACATGAGAGCTGCTAAAAATTTTAAAGAATTTTGCTTACATTTCTTCGGACCACCTAACACAAAGACACGAAGCGGCTCTTTTTGAAGCTTACTCCAATATTATTCTTACGCCACCAACATAAATCTCTTCATCTATCCAAGCATCATTTTTTTTGGCGTTTTTTATAATTTTTTCTTTATCCAAAGCTTTCAATACGAAGGCATAGATACCTTCGCCCCTTCCATCGTCGTTTTGTATAAAACTTATGTTTGATTCTTTTAAAGGAATAGTTAATTCATCTCCTATCGCTCTTTCTTTTCCAAGCGCTTTTTCCCACTTCGAACAAAGA
>QCAB01000015.1 GCA_003282105.1 SAR86 cluster bacterium AG-339-G14 | reverse complement strand
AAACTTTGATCAAAAATTCAGAGAATTTCTGTCTAAAGCGTCCGGAAATAATAATTTCTCCTTAATTTATGACCTTTCGACTAAGCATAAGTTATTGAAGTTAAAGAAAAAAAATAAAAATATATCTCTATTTTCAAACAAAGAAAACTCGTTGGTTGAGAATTTTACTTTTGATACTTTTGTAGAAGGAAAATCGAATCATATTGCTTTAGCCGCTGCAAAACAGGTATCAGACTTGCCTCAAGGGGCATATAATCCGCTTTTTATATATGGTGGGGTTGGATTAGGAAAAACACATCTTATGCATGCAGTTGGAAATAAAATAAAAACTGATGATCCGTCGAAAAAGGTAGTTTATGTGCATTCAGAAAGGTTTGTTGGTGATATGGTCAAATCGCTCCAATTAGGAGCAATAAATGAATTCAAAAACTTCTATAGATCTGTCGATGCTCTTCTAATTGACGATATTCAATTTTTCGCAGGTAAAGAACAATCGCAAGAAGAACTATTTCATACCTTCAATTCTTTGCTTGAGGGAGGACAGCAAATGATTCTTACATGTGATAGGTATCCTAAAGAAATAAATGGGCTAGAGGAACGTTTAAAATCAAGATTGGGATGGGGTTTGCCTGTTGTAATTGAACCGCCTGAACTAGAAACAAGAGTAGCAATTTTGTTAAGTAAAGCGGAAGAAAGAGGCTATGATTTGCCTCAAGAAAGTGCTTTTTTTATGGCACAAAAAATAAGGTCAAATGTAAGGGAATTGGAAGGGTCTTTAGCTCGTGTTGGAGCTCAAGCGCAATTCACAAATAAAGAAATTGATGTTAGTTTGATCAAAGAGTCTTTAGCAGATCTTCTTTCGATCCAGGCACGGCAAGTCAGCATAGATAATATTCAAAAAACTGTCTCAGATTACTATAATATCAAGCTTTCAGATCTACTGTCCAACAAAAGAAATAGGTCTTTAGCAAGACCTAGGCAGCTTTCTATGAGATTAGCTAAAGACTTAACAACTCATAGTTTGCCAGAAATAGGAGAGTCTTTTGGTGGAAGAGATCATACAACTGTGCTTCATGCTTGCAGAAGAATAAATGAGCTAAGGTCAGTAGATACAAATATAGAAGAAGATTACAAAAAATTGGTGAGGGCCTTAACTGCATAATGAATTTTAAAATCCCCAAATCTTGTATAGCTGAACCTTTGTCTTTGCTAGCTTCTGTGGCTGAAAGCAGACAGTCCATTCCCATACTTTCTAATATCTATATAAAAGCTGAAAACGAAGAAATTACGCTTATAGCTACTGATTTAGAAATAGAGCTTTCCTTTAATGTTGAATGCAAAGACATAAAGGAGAATGGAGAAACAACTGTTTCTGCTAGAAAGATATTTGATTTAACTAGATCCTTATCTGAAGACACAGCATTAGAATTTTCTCTCAAAGACAATCAATTAATAGTTACAGCCCTAAAATTTAACGGAGAATTTGCAATATTACCGATACAAGACTTTCCGGTAGTTGAGATAGAAAAATTTGACTTGGAAACTAAAATAAAAGGAGATTTATTGGCTGATCTGATTGATCAAACATCATTTGCTATGGCTTCACAAGACGTTAGGTACTACTTAAATGGTATCTTAATTGAAATAGAAGGTGCAAAAGTAAATCTAGTAGCTACTGATGGCCATAGATTAGCTTGGGCTACAGAAACCTTAGACGCTGAATTAAACGAAAATAAGCTAATTTTACCAAGAAAGTCAGCAATTGAATTACAAAAACTATTAAATTTATTTCCTGGCGAAGTAAATTTATGTTTTTCAACAAACCAAATTTTAATATCTTCTAATGATTTTAGGTTTGTCAGTAAATTGATTGAAGGAAACTACCCTGATTATCAAAAAGTGTTTCCAAAAGGAGAAGAACAAACCCTAAAGGTGGAAAAGGCTCTTATGCAAACTGCTTTAAGCAGGGCTTCAGTCCTTTCCAACGAAAAATACAGAGGAGTAAAATTTATCCTTTCTAAAGACAATTTAAGGATCTGTGCCAACAATCCCAGCAAAGAGTCAGCTGAAGAAGAAATAGCAGTAGATTATTCAGGCGATGAATTAGAGATAGGATTTAACATAGGTTACATTCAAGAATCTTTATCGGTAATCGATAATCCTGAGGTAGAGTTTGTTTTTTTTGGCTCTGAAAATTCTTGTATCATCAAAAACAATAGAAATGACAATTTGGTTCATGTAATCATGCCTATGCGACTATGATTTTATGCGCCTTAAAAAATTACACCTTCTAAATTTTAGATCTTTCAAAGATTTTCTTTTACCGCTCGAAAACTCTGCACTGATTTATGGAGATAATGGCGCAGGAAAAACATCTATCTTAGAGGGAATACATTTTGCGTTGAAATCAAAATCCTTCAGAACAACCTCAATAAATTCGATGATAAACAAAGACGCAGATTTTTTTAGAATTAGCTCGGATATACATGATTGTAAAAGGGCTTTAGAAAAGAGAACAGGCAAAGCTTTAATAAAAGAAAATTATGATTCATTTGATAAATATGATCTTCTTCCATTATTGATTAATAACTTTTCCTTGAGATTCCTTGAGCAAAATAAAGACGTAAGAAGAGACTTTATTGATTATTATTTGTTTCACGTGAAACATGAATATTTAGAGAAATTAAAAAGATTCAGAAAAATTTTGCATTCTAGAAATAAGGCTTTGAAAATTACGGATAAAGATCAGATAGGAGTCTGGACCAAGCTTCTTGTTGAGGAAAGTTATGAAATCAATAAGGATAGAAAAGAAATAATTTCTATGGTCATAGAAAATTTGAAATCAAATATTCTAGAGAAAATTAATGACGAAAAGTGGAAGAAAATATTAGACTCTTTAGAAATATCTTTTTTTTCAGGTTGGATTGGCGAAGACCTGCAAATGTCTTTGAGAGAAGAATATGAAGAAGACTTAAAAAAAGGATATACAAAATCTGGAGCTCATAAATTTGACCTAGATGTTAAAGTTTATAACGAAAAAAGTGGTAACATCATGTCAAGAGGAGAGCAGAAACTATTGATTTTATTGATTTTTTTATCTTTTGGTGAATACCTTCTAAATAATGTCTCTAAAAAAATCATTTATTTGATAGATGATCTCCCTTCTGAATTAGATCAAAATAACTTAGATTTGGCATTTAATTTTTTAAGAAAATTTAAAGGTCAAAAGTTAATAACCTCAATAAAAAAACTAGAAAATACGCATGTAGATCAGCTAATTGATTTATAATGTTACATGGTAAAAAAACCCTCTAAAGCCAAACGAAAAGCCGCATCTCAAAAGACTTACGATTCTTCAAACATAAAGGTCTTAAAAGGTCTTGAAGCAGTAAAAAAAAGGCCTGGAATGTACATTGGAGATACTGACGATGGTACAGGATTACATCATATGGTCTTTGAAGTCGTTGATAATTCTATAGATGAAGCACTTGCTGGTTACTGTGACAAAATTGAAGTAACTATTCATGACGATAATGAAGTATCGATTAAAGACAATGGACGAGGAATTCCAGTAGATCATCATAAAGACGAAGGCATTTCGGCCGCTGAAGTTATCATGACTAAACTTCACGCAGGAGGAAAGTTTGATGATAATTCTTACAAAGTTTCAGGTGGATTACATGGTGTAGGAGTATCAGTTGTAAATGCGCTCTCGGAAATATTAGAGCTTACGATATGGAGGGAAGGAAAAATCTGGAGACAATCTTATAGTCATGGGGATCCAAAAACAAAAATTAAATCTTCGGGGGCTACTAAAGAACAAGGAACCGAGATAAGAGTTAAACCTGCCAGGGCAATTTTTGGAGAAGATATTGCTTTTGATTATGAAATTTTAAAGAAAAAGCTCAGAGAGCTATCGTATCTGAATTCGGGTATTGAGATTTCTTTAACAGATGAAAGAAACTCTAAATCAGAAATTTTTAAATCCACCGGTGGTTTGGTTGAGTTTGTTGAATTTAAAAATAAAAATAAATCTCCGCTAAACAAAACCTTCAGATTCATAAAAGAACAATCCGACGGAATTTCAATTGAAGTTGCATTGCAGTGGAATGATTCTTACCAAGAAAACATTCAATGTTTCACAAACAACATTCCTCAAAAAGATGGGGGCAGTCATTTGATTGGATTTAGGACTGCACTGACCCGAACTATAAATAATTTCATTGAAAAAGAAAGCTTGGCTAAAAACGAAACAGTCCAAACTTCCGGTGAGGATGTAAGAGAAGGGCTAACGGCAATAATTTCTGCAAAATTACCTGATCCAAAATTTTCTTCCCAAACTAAAGACAAACTTGTATCCTCTGAAATTCAACCGGTTGTAGAAAAAGAAACTTACAAATATTTAACAGATTATCTACTTGAAAATCCTTCGGATGCAAAATCAATAGCTACAAAAATTATTGATGCAGCCAGAGCAAGAGAAGCTGCGAGAAAAGCAAGAGAAATGACTCGAAGAAAAGGGGTATTGGATGGTTTGGGTTTGCCCGGGAAGCTTTCCGATTGTCAAGAAAAGGATCCATCTGTAAGTGAATTATATTTGGTTGAGGGAGAATCGGCAGGAGGGTCAGCTAAGCAGGGCAGGAACCGCCAAAATCAGGCGATATTACCTTTGAAAGGAAAAATATTAAATGTAGAAAAAGCCAGAATTGATAAAGTTTTGGGCTCTGATGAAATAGTTACTTTGATTACTGCTTTGGGGTGTGGAATCAAGGAAGAATTTAATTTGGAAAAACTTAGATACCACTCAATAATTGTAATGACAGATGCAGATGTAGACGGTTCTCACATAAGAACACTTTTACTTACTTTCTTTTACAGACAAATGCCAGAGTTGATAGAAGCTGGTCATATATTTATTGCTCAGCCACCCTTGTATAAAGTTTCAAAAGGTAAGAAAGACGTTTATCTTAAAGATGATCCAGCTTTAAATGATTATTTGTTAGAAAAAATTTCAGAAAGTTATGAATTAAATCTGACTAAAAAAGTGAAAATGAAATCACAAGATTTTACAGATCTTTTGATAGCTTTTAAGAATTTTGATGAACTTACGACAATACCGGATTTGAATATCTCGTTTGATTTTTTGATGACTTTATTGAAAGTAAAACCTTTTCCCAAAAGTGGAATACAAAAAGAAGTTAAATCTTGGATAACTGCTTTTAATAAAATCTCCGATTCGAGCAGCCTTAATTTTGATGAAAAAGTTAAAAACTTGGTTTCTTCGAGAAACGAGTTCGGCAACTCAGTAGTAGATTTAATTCCATTTGGTTTTTTTAAATCAAAAAAATACAAGTTAATTTTAGATTTCCAAGAGAGAGCAAAAAAAATAAAACCAGGAACAAGTTCAATTCAAAAAAATGAAGATGTAGAAATTATCGATGATTTGTTCTTTACTTTTAAATCTTTGATGGAAGAAGTTAGAAGGGGCTCAAACATTCAACGTTACAAAGGCTTAGGAGAAATGAATCCAGATCAGTTATGGGAAACTACAATGAATCCGGTCGGCAGGAGATTGGTTCAGGTGAAAATTGATGACGCGGATGAGGCCAGCGATCTCTTTGAGCAACTAATGGGAGATAATGTAGAAACCAGGAGAGAGTTCATTGAAGCCAATGTAAATCTCGTAGGAAATATAGATTTCTAGGTCTCGTTAATAATCATTTCAACCGCAGCCGCTAGATTTTTCACAATTATCAAGTTCTCTCTATGACCTCTTTCAGCAATCGAGCGCAGACCATATCCAGTTTCCACCAAAATTGGTTTGCAGCCGTGTCTCAATGCACATTCAACATCGGATAACTTGTCGCCAACAAAATAAGAATCTTTTAGGTTTATGTTATGTTTGCGTTCGGCATTTTCTAAAAGCCCAGTTTCGGGTTTTCTACAATTGCACATCTCTTCGTCACGATGTGGACAAACCTCAACTGACTTCACTGACACCCCAACTTCAGTCACTTGAGAGACCCAAAAATCGTTTATTTCCTCAATTCCTTCAGCAGAAATTAGACCTAAATTGATACACTTTTGATTGGTAGCAACAATTATCTTAAAGTCATTCTCAGCAAGCTTTATTAATGCGTCAAAACTGCCCTTTTCAAATTTAAAGTCTTTTGTATCCAAAACATAGTCAAATAGATCGACATTGATAACACCATCTCTGTCCAAAACTACGTATTTAGACATTAAAGAATGGAATCGCAGTACTTTTTCGATAAGTCATCTATTGAGATGGTTTCTTGCTCCATTGTGTCCCTATCTCTGACTGTTACCGTATTCTTTTCAAGGCTATCAAAATCTACGGTAATACATATTGGGGTTCCAATTTCATCGTGTTTTCTATAGCTCTTTCCGATATTTCCAGTATTTTCTAACAAAACTCTTCCCAATCTATGGTTTTGAAGCTCGTCTTTTAATTTTTTGGCCAAAATTACTAATTCTTCATTATTCTTCTTTAAAGGTATAACAGCCGCTTTAATTGGCGCTAGATGTGGTTTTAAAGCCAAAACTACCCTTTTGGAACCATTTTTAAGCTCTTCCTCAACAAAAGCCTCATTTAAGATAGCTAAAAAGCCCCTATCAACTCCAGCTGAGGGTTCAATAACATAGGGCACGCTCCAAGACTTATCTTCGTTCTGAACAGCTAATTTAGCATTAGAACGCTTATTTTCCTTTGTTTTAGCATTTATTCTTAGTTCGTTTTGGTTTTTACTGTGTGAGCCTAAGTCAAAGTCAGTTCTGTTAGCAATGCCTTCCAATTCCTCAACGCCGTGAGGAAATTTATACATTAAATCAACCGTGGCTTTGGAATAGTGTGCCAATTCATCTTTAGCTACTTCAAGGAGCTCTATATGTTCTCTATTTACGCCTTGTTTTTCCCACCAATCTAATCTTTCATCAACCCAGTATTTATGCCATTTTTCGTCTTCACCTGCTTTTACGAAAAACTCAAGTTCCATTTGCTCAAATTCTCTAACTCTAAAAATAAAATTTCTAGGAGTTATTTCATTTCGAAAGGCCTTTCCAATTTGGGCAATTCCAAAGGGCGGCTTTCTAGATGTTGCATCGATTATATTTTTGAAATTAGTAAAAATTTGCTGAGCCGTTTCTGGTCTCAGATAGGCGAAGTTTTCTCCGTCCTCAACGGGACCAACATTAGTTTTAAACATTAAATTAAATTGACGGGGTTCAGTTAAATCATCTTCCTTGCAATAATCTGGAACTTGATCTGCTCTGAATCTTTCACCGCAAGATTTACAATCAACCAAGGGATCAGTAAATGTGTCTTCATGACCAGAGTACTTTAGTACTTCCTGATGAGTCAAAATTGAAGCATCTAATCCTTCGACATCATCTCTGTCATAAACGATAGACGCCCACCAAGATTTCTTAATATTATTTTTTAATTCTACTCCTAATGGGCCATAGTCGTAGACCCCTTGAAGACCACCATAGATCTCGCTGGATTGGAAAATAAAGCCTCTTCTTTTGCAAAGAGCCACAAGCTCTTCCATGTTTTTAGCAGTCATTTAATTCGCTTCAAAATTGTTTTTTAACTATAGTAAGTACTTACTAATATCTCCAAAAGAAGGTAGTGAATAAAACCAATAACGTATATATTTCTAACCTTCCTAGTATCATTGTAAACGATAAAATTATTTTACTCGCATCGTTTAAACTAGCATAGTTATTAGTAGCTTCACCCAAGGCGGGACCAAGATTATTCAAGCAAGAAAATATAGTAGAGAAAGCTGTTTCTAAAGATAATCCTGTTGAAAGAATTAAAAGGATCCCAAAAAACAGAGCAAATAAATACACTGAAACAAATCCCCAAACCGAATCAGAAATTTCTGAATCTACAACGTTCTCTCCTATCTTGAGAGGAATAACAGAATTAGGATGAATCAATTTTTTTAATTCATTTTTTGCCTGTCGATAAAGGATGTAAACCCTAATGGCTTTTAAACCTCCGCCGGTAGACCCTGCGCAAGCTCCCATTCCAGCAAGAGCTATCAATAAGTATGGAATGAATAAAGGCAAGCTTGAGTGGTCGGTCGCCAAGTAACCCGTAGTGGTTATGAAAGAGATTGTCTGGAAAAGAGAAATCATAACCGTGTCTAAGTTTTCAGAACTATCAAATGCTTGAAGAGTTATGAATATTAGTAAAAAAGCAAAAAAAGCAATGAAAGCAAAAAATTTCAGTTCTTTGTCTTGAAGATATGCCGATAAATTTAGTCTGCTATAGGCCAAAAAGTGTAAAGAGAAACTCAATGCCGATAAAAACATAAATATAGAAGCAAAAAAGTAGATGTAGTTATTAGAAAAGTAACCAAAACTTGAGTCATAATTAGAAAAACCGCCAATTGCAATAGTAGAAAATGAATGAGTTACTGCATCAAAAACACTCATTCCAGAGAATCTATAGCTAAAAAAACATAAAATTGTCAAAATTAGGTAAATAAACCATAAAGATTTGGCAGTTTCAGCCATTTTTGGCCTTAATTTGTTATTATTTACTGGATTTGAGGCTTCCCCTCTATAAAGTTGCATTCCACCTATCCCTAGAATTGGAAATAACGCTAATGCTAAAACAACAATCCCTAAGCCGCCTACCCATTGTAATAATGCTCTATAAAATAAGACAGATTTAAGTTGATCGTCCAAATTTACAAAAATAGTAGCCCCAGTTGTGGTTAAACCAGAAACTGACTCAAAGTAAGCATTCACTATCGATAAGCCATTCTCTTGCAAAATAAAGGGTATGCCCGCGAAAATTGAGAAAACAAACCATAATAGCACTATTAGCAAAAAGCCATCACGAATTTTTAGGTCTTCGTAATCTTTAGAATAATTAACTCCGAAAAGAAACAACCCTGTAAAAAAAGTTATTAATCCCGATTGAAAAAAACTAAATACATTGTTCTCAGCATATATGAGAGATATTGAAGCAGGAATGATCTGGATGAAGGAAAAAAGTATTAAACCTGTTCCTAAAATCTTCGAAATTAGTCTAAACTTCATTAAATCCTATTTATTTTGTTAATCTTCTTTCAACTTCTTCAAATTTACTAGAATCTGAAAGAAATACTATCAAATGGTCGTTTTCTTGGACTTTAAGGTCGTGATGAGCAATTTTTATATTTTTATTGTCAAAAACAGCGGCGATTGTTGTGCCCTCGGGAGTTGTGATATCGCCAATCTCTTTTCCAACAATATTTTCTGGATTATTAGAAGTTTTAGCAACTATCTCGATGGCTTCAGCCTGTCCTCTCTTGAGAGAATGAGCCGTGACTAACTCTTTCTTTGATAAATTTTTTAAAACCACTCCAATTGCTATGTCTGTAGGAGCTATTGTTATGTCAACTTCTTCATTTTCTTTGATTAAGTCTAAGTAATTTTGTTTATTTACGAGTGATACTATCTTCTTAGCGCCTAATTTTTTCGCCAATAAAGAAGACATAACATTTGCTTCGTCGTTATTTGTTAAGGCGCAAAAAAGATCCATGTTTTCTATGTTTTCTTCTTCAAGCAATTCTGAGTCAGAAGAGTCGCCATGTAATATTAAGGAGTTCCCTAACTTTTCATTTAAATAAATACATCTGTCTTTATCAGCTTCAATGATTTTAACTCTATATTTTGATTCCAAAGAATTCGCAAGCCTTCGTCCAATTCTTCCGCCTCCTGCGATCATAATATTTTTATAACCTTTATCACTTTGGTAAATAGTTGAAATGATTTTTTTTATGTTTGACTTTGCAGAAATGAAATAAACTTCATCGCCTTTGTCAATTGTATCTTCGCCTTTCGGTATCAAAAGATTTTCATCTCTGTTTATCGCAGCGACGCGAACATCAACATTAGGGATCAACTCTTTTAATTCCGAGATTTTGTGACCTGTTATCAATCCCCCTTTCGCTTTTACACTAACCATGGAAGCTTGCCCATTACCAAAGTCTAATACTTTGTTAGCGCCGGGAACTTCAATTAATCTTTTAATAAAATCCGTAATTAAATTCTCAGGACTGATTACAACATCAATCGTGTAATCACCTGCCTCAAAAATTTCACTTCCTTTCCCACCCAAGTATTGAGTCGCCCTAATTCTTGCCATCGTTTTCGTTTTCTTACTCATGTGTTTAATCATCTGACAAGCGACCATATTTACTTCGTCATACTGTGTCATTGCAATTGCAAGATCAGCAGATTCTATTTCTGCCTGCTCTAAAGTTTTTGGATAACAAGCATTTCCACAAATAGTTTTCAGATCATGATGATCTGAAATTTTTTGAAGTTTTTCTTGTTTTAAATCTATGAGTGTAACGTCATGATCGGAAGCAAGAATTGCTGAAAGCTCTGAGCCAACTTGACCGGCTCCTAAAATTACTATGTTCAATATTTCTACCTTGTAAAATTATACTCTCAGTAATTTTAATAAGTAACTAGGTAAAAACTTTTTCGTTTGAAAAAATTTTCTTTGATCCGTTATAAAATGTTTCAAAGGCCTGTCTTTTTTTGCCGGGTCTTGAAAGTTCAATTATCTTAACGCAATGATCTTTAGCGCCTATAAGAAGTTCTTCATTAGAAATGTGAATAATTTCACCTGGAGCTAAAGAGGATCTCTGATCTAACTTAGCCAAATAAAAATTTATTCTTTCATTTTTCAGGAAACTAAAAGCTGCCGGTGAAGGACTAAGTCCATTTATAAGATTTACAATTTTTATTGCAGATTCATCCCAATTTATTTTTGCTTCTTCTTTCATTATCTTAGGCGCATAAGTGGCATTACTTGAATCTTGTGGAGTTAATCTAAAATTATTTTTATCAATTAAATCAATAATTTCTAGAATTTTAGAAGAACTCACTTCAGACATTTTTGCAGTTAACGTCTCAGAAGTTTCATTTTCTTTTATCTCTATTTTTTCTTGCGAATAAATAGGACCAGTGTCCAGTCCTTTTTCCATTTTCATAAAAGAAATACCTGTTTCCGAATCCCCGTTCATAATTGCTCTTTGAATTGGCGCGGCCCCTCTTAGCTCTGGAAGTAAAGAAGTGTGAACGTTCAATGCTCCCTTCTCAAAAATTTCTAAAATTTCTTCCGGGATAATATGTCCGTATGCGAACACTACTAAAAGATCTGCATTAATGTTTTTAAGATACGTCACTAACTCCTTTTCTTTTAAATTTTTAGGCTGCTTCAACATTATTTCATTTTCTTCAGCAAAAATTTTAACGGGACTTTTCGATATTACTTTTCCTCGACCAGAGGGTTTGTCTTCATTGGTAAGAACTAAACTAATTTCATGATTTGAAGCATGAAGAGTTTTCAAAGTTTCCAACCCAATTTCTGGTGTACCAGCAAAAATAATTTTCATCTTTATTTTTTTTGTTTTAAAAGTTTTGATCGAATGCGTTGTCTTTTCACAGATGAAATGTAGTCGACCATTAATTTTCCATCTAAATGATCTGTTTCATGTTGGACAACGACACCAAGGAGCCCTTCAGGAATTATTTTTTTTTCCTTGCCGTCAAGATCTTGAAATCTTATTTCTACTTTTAACGGACGCACAACCTCTTCATAGAATCCTGGAATTGATAAACAGCCTTCGTCGTAACCACCCTTTTCTTCTTGATTTAGAATTTTTATTTTCGGGTTCACAAAAATATAAGGTTCGTTTTGCTCATCCGAAACATCTGCGACGATAATTCTTTGGTGCACTCCAATTTGTGTTGCTGCCAAACCAATGCCCTTGAATTCATACATTGTTTCCAACAGATCATCGGCCAAAGAAGATAAAGCAGAATCAAACTTTATAACTTCCTTGGCAATCTTTCTAAGCTCTGGATTGGGGAAAGTTAAAATACTTCTTATCGTCATTTCAGTTTTAATTTAGAATAAATATTATAAGTAATATTTTTTAGGTAGGGTTTATTTTGAAAGTATCAATAGTAATCGGTTCTAAAACCGACATGGAGTTAGCAGAGGCAGCAGGCGAGATCTTAAAACAATTGGACGTGGATTACAGCATAAATGTTTTAAGTGCACATCGAATGCCTGAATATTTGCAAGAACATATCAAAGCAACAATAGCAGATGGAACAAAAGTCTTTATCGGCATAGCTGGGATGGCCGCACACTTGGCAGGAAATATTGCTGCGCATACATCTTTACCAGTGATTGGCGTTCCTGGCGATGGCGGACCTTTAAATGGTTTTGATGCTTTGCTTTCAACGGTTCAAATGCCCAAAGGCGTTCCTGTTGCGACAGTAGCAATTGGAAAGGCAGGCGCTATAAATGCCGGACATTTAGCCGCCCAAATTCTTTCCGTAGCTGATGAAAGGCTTCAAAATTCAATAAGTGAAGCAAGAATAGCTAATAAAGAGCAACTTAAGAAGGAGAACGACGAACTTCAAGTAAGTTAGCTTAAATTAACTGAACTAAACAGAAGTTAATGAGATCTTTAAAGAGCGTTTTTTTCAACGATGAAGTGTTTGCTCATCCTACCGAGGGCGTCTGGGGCCTAGGTTGTAATCCATTTTCATTAAAAGCTGTGGAAAATCTTTTTGAATTAAAGAAAAGACCAAAAAATAAAGCTGTCATTGTCCTAGCAGGAAATAAAAATCACTTAAAACCCTTTATAGAGAATTTAACTCAATCAGAAAAAAAAGATTTGTACGAGAAATGGCCAGGTCCACATACTTGGCTAATTCCTGCGCTAGATTCAATACCAAAATGGTTAAAAGGGGATACTGGGATGGTTGCTTTAAGGTTATCTTCACATCCTGATGTTATAAATATTACTAATGAATTAAATAGTCCAATTTGTTCAACTTCTGCTAATTTGAGCGGTGAAGAGACAGCTAAAAATAAAGAAGAAATAAATAAGATTTTTGGTCCAGATCTTTATATTGCCGATGGTGAGCTAGGCAAACTAAATAAGCCATCTTCAGTCCAAGAGTTAATTACTGGTAAATGGATTAGAAAATGAAGTTAGGTGTAATAGGGTCTCCGATAGAGCATAGTAAGTCACCAGAAATCCATACAAACTTTGCCAATCAATTTGATTTAGATTTAGTTTTTGAGAAATATTTGGTAGGCAAAGATGAGTGTTTAGAATGGGTCAAAAGTTTTTTTGAAAGCGGAGGGCTTGGTCTTAGCGTCACACTTCCTCTAAAAGAAGTGGTTTTAGAAATAGCTGACGATATTTCTTTGAGAGCTAAACAAGCAGCAGCTGCAAATATGCTTTTTTTAAAAGACGGTAAAATTTTTGCAGATTGCACAGATGGACTCGGATTGGTAACCGACTTAAAAACTAAGGAAATAGACATTTTTAATAAAAAAATATTGATTTTAGGCGCTGGAGGAGCGGCAAAGGGTATTGTGCCATCGTTATTAAATGGAAATCCCAAGCAGGTTATTGTAGCGAATAGAACGCCAGAAAAAGCCATTGAGTTAGTGGCTCAAATCCAAGAATTAGGCGGGTCTCAGTTGAAAAGTTCTATTCTTATGCCTTCGAGTTTAACTCTGGATAATCTAGAAAATACTTCATTTGACCTAGTTATAAATGCAACTTCCGCCTCAACTTTAGCAGACCAAAATTTGGAAGTAGATTCATCCATTTTTAAAGGTGCGGCTGCAGCCCTTGATTTATATTACTCTCAGACCGATACCCTGTTCATGCAGATGGCAAAAGAGCAATCCGTAGCAAAGGTTTACGACGGATGGGGGATGTTAGTGGAACAAGCAGCTGAGTCTTTTTCACAGTGGACAGGCTTTAAACCAGATACTTCAGGCTTGCTTGAGTCGCGTGGAGCCTGAGGCTCGAATAAGCTAAAATACAGTCAAAATTTCAATCTATACGTTTCGAGTGATGATTATTTTTAGAACAATTCTGTTTGCTTTGCCACTTATATCTTTGCCAGCCTTAGCTGGCTGGGATGACGTGAATATGTCTCCTGGCGCTACGGCTTTGGGGCAGGAAATCTTTGGTCTCCACATGACTATTTTCTGGATTTGTTTTGCTATCGGTGTTGCCGTGTTGGGAGCGATGGCTTTTATCTTGTTTAAGTATAGAAAAAAAGAGGGCGTTGAAGCTGCAAAATTTGACGACAGCACTTTTTTAGAATTCACTTGGACTATTTTGTTTGCCTTGATTTTGATCGGTATGTCTATTCCGGCAACCATTACCATGATCAGAGCCTATGATGACACTGAAGGGGATATCAATATTTTGATTACAGGTCACCAATGGAAATGGCAATACGAGTATATTGAAGACGAGGTAAGTTTTTTTAGTAATTTATCTACCTCATTAGACGAAAGAAACAATCTTGCGCCTAAAGGAGAAAACTATCTTTTAGAAGTGGATGAGCATTTAGTGATTCCAACCGGAGCAAGAATAAGATTTTTAATAACTGCAAATGATGTAATCCACTCTTGGTGGGTGCCAGACTTCGCGATAAAACAAGACGCAATTCCAGGATTTGTAAACACTGGATGGACCCAGGTCAATGAGCCTGGAATTTTCAGAGGACAATGTACTGAGCTTTGCGGTCAATATCACGGCTACATGCCAATAGTTGTGGAGGCAGTCTCACCCGATCAATACAAAGAATTCATCATGCAAAAGAAAGAAGCCAAGCTTCAGCAAGCCGCGTTGACCGAAAAACTTTGGACCACAGAAGAGCTAATGGCTATGGGAGAAGGAATTTACCAAAAGAATTGCGTTGCCTGTCATCAAGTCAATGGACAAGGTTTAGCACCTGTGTTTCCTGCTCTTGCTGGAAGCGATATCGTCATGAATGACAAAGCAAGACAAATAGAAATTTTAATGGAAGGAGTTCAAGGCGCTGCTATGCAATCATACGCTGAGCAGTTAACCGAAGTAGAAATTGCTGCGGTAATAACTTACACCAGAAAATCCTGGAACAACGATCCTTCAGGTAATGCTGAAATCGTAGCTCCTAAAGAAATACTAGATTACAAAACTAATAAATTATAGAGGAAATAAAATGAGTGCAGTTATAGAGTCACATCACGGCGACCATCACCACGGACCAGCAAAAGGGTTCTCTCGATGGTTGTACACTACAAACCATAAGGATATCGGTTCGTTGTATCTTTGGTTTAGTTTCATCATGCTTTTTGTCGGTGGAGCCATGGCAATGGTCATCAGGGCTGAGCTTTTTGAGCCTGGCAGTCAGATCGTGTCGCCAGAATTCTACAACCAGATGGTTACGAACCACGGACTTATTATGGTCTTCGGGGTGATTATGCCGGCCTTTGTGGGTCTAGCCAATTGGATGATTCCTATGCAAATTGGCGCCCCAGACATGGCACTTCCAAGACTTAATAATTTAAGCTTCTGGATTTTGCCAGCTGCTTTTGGTGTCCTACTTTCAACCTTTTTAATGGAAGGCGGTGCGCCTAATTTTGGTTGGACTTTCTATGCGCCTTTATCAACTGAATATGCGCCACCAACTGTAACTTTTTTTATTTTTTCAGTTCACATCATGGGAGCTTCTTCCATTATGGGATCGATAAACATCATTACCACCATTCTCAACATGAGAGCTCCTGGCATGACATTGATGAAAATGCCTCTTTTTGTTTGGTCTTGGTTAATTACGGCTTACTTGTTGATCGCAGTTATGCCAGTTCTAGCTGGAGCGGTAACAATGATGTTAATGGACATTCATTTTGGTACAAGTTTCTTTAGTGCTGCCGGCGGAGGAGACCCAGTCTTATTCCAGCACGTCTTTTGGTTCTTTGGACACCCTGAGGTTTACATAATGATTTTGCCTGCTTTTGGTATTGTCTCTCACATCATTGAAACCTTTTCAAGGAAACCAATTTTTGGTTACTCATCAATGGTTTATGCAATTGCTTCAATCGCACTTTTATCGTTCGTAGTATGGGCACACCACATGTTCACCGTAGGAATGCCTATTGCTGGAGAACTTTTCTTTATGTATTCGACCATGTTGATTGCAATTCCAACAGGAGTGAAAGTTTTCAATTGGCTCTCAACTATGTTTAGAGGATCTTTAACCTTTGAAACACCAATGTTGTTTGCGATTGCCTTCGTAGCTTTGTTCACAATCGGAGGCTTATCAGGATTAATGCTTGCCATCGCTCCAGCCGATTTCCAATATCACGATACTTATTTTGTCGTCGCACACTTTCATTACGTCCTTGTACCTGGAGCTCTTTTCTCCATCGTAGCAGCAGTTTACTACTGGCTGCCAAAATGGACTGGCTACATGTACGACGAAGTATTAGGGAAGACTCACTTTTGGCTTTCGTTTATTTCTGTGAACTTAACTTTCTTCCCAATGCATTTCGTTGGACTGGCTGGAATGCCAAGAAGAATTCCAGATTACGCCATGCAATTCGCTGATTACAACATGATTGTGAGTGTTGGAGCTTTTCTTTTTGGACTTTCACAATTACTGTTTTTATTCAACGTTTTGAAATGTGTTTATTACGGTAAGTCAGCGACTGCTGAAGTTTGGGAAGGCGCTAAAGGTAAAGGTCTGGAGTGGACCGTTGATTCCCCTGCGCCGTACCACACGTTTGAAACGTCGCCTGATCTAACTAAGCCACAAACCAATTCATAACTATGGGCCAAACCAAGAATGTATTTCGCTTACTGCTAATTACATTTGGAATGTTTGGCTTTGGTTTTGCGTTAGTTCCGCTTTACGATATTTTCTGTGACATCACAGGGTTAAACGGAAAAGTCACAGGCCCAACCTATACTTCCTATAATGAAGAGTTGGACACAAGAAGCATGAAGGTTACTTTCGTAACTCTTAACAATAAAAACATGCCCTGGAGTTTTAAATCGGACTCCCCACAGATGACAATTGAAACGGGCAAAGATTATTTAATGAATTTTACCTTTACGAATACAACTGCTGAACCAATGGTCGCTCAAGCAATCCCAAGTGTGTCGCCCGGAAGAGGGGCTAAATATTTTCATAAGACGGAGTGTTTTTGTTTCGAGCAACAGTACTTGGCTGCGGGCGAATCGATTACGATTCCAGTGAAGTTTATAATTGATCCAGAAATTCCAAGAGACATTTCTACGTTGGCTTTGGGGTATACTTTATTCGACGTCACCGAACAATTCGCTTATAAATAATGAGTTCTGAATCTTCTTATTACGTTCCGGCCAGTAGCAAGCTACCAATATTTATGGCTATATCGCTCTTACTTTTCGTTTATGGCGCTGGCTACACCATTAATGATTTAGGTAAAGAAGACACTTATTCGCATTGGATTTTAATTTCGAGTTTTCTATTGATGTGGGGGACTATGTTTTTCTGGTTCTCAGAAGTAATAAAAGAAAATGATGCCGGGATGTATAGCAACCAACTCAACACATCTTTTGTGCATGGTATGTCTTGGTTTATTTTCTCTGAAGTCATGTTTTTCTTTGCTTTTTTCTTAGCCCTCGGTTACGTAAGAATTTTTGCTGTCCCATGGTTGGGTGGTGAAGGCGAGAAAGGAATTGCTAATATTTTATGGCCTGGTTTTGAAGCATCCTGGCCTTTAATGGAGACGCCAGATAATGAAAGATTCCCTGGGGCGCATCACAATATGTCGATTCCTCCAATAACCAAGATTCATACCTGGCTACCTTTTTGGAATACGCTTTGCTTGGTTACCTCAAGTGGAACGATTGCTCTGGCTGAAGCCGCTTTAAAAAAAGGTAACCGTAAATCTTTCAAAGCTTGGATGGTCGCAACAATATCTTTAGGTTATATTTTTGTGGTTCTTCAAAGCGTCGAGTATTACGAAGCATATGCCCACATGGGTCTTACTTTAGGGGCTGGAATTTATGGAACTACTTTCTTCTTAATGACAGGGTTTCACGGATTTCATGTTTGTTTAGGAGCGATTATTTTGACAATAATGACTATAAGAGGGTTCCAAGGAGCTTTCAGCGAACACGATCATTTTGGACTCGCTGCAGGATCTTGGTACTGGCACTTTGTAGATGTAGTTTGGATTCTGTTGGTTTTAGTTGTTTATATTTTTTAGCCCCAAGGAGCACCAACTTCTAAATTTCCGGTAGATATTCCGATGGCGATTGTGGCCAATAAAAGAAGCGCAATGGTTACCCTGACTCTTAAAGTGTAAAAAGCTCTTGATGTTGAACCCTTATCTTTTACTAAAAAAAATGCACTTGAAAAGAGACTTATCAACATAGCGGCAGCAAGGACTGCGATTATTATTTTGAATATCATGTTAGGTAGTATAGTTTAAAAATGAAGAAAGTAAGATGGGCTGCTTTAATAACTTTCTTCGCTTTATTTGTTCTTACATTATCGCTTGGGGCATGGCAAATAAATAGGGGATATGAAAAAAAGGAATTAGAAAATACTTATTCCACGCAGCAATCCTACCCGATAGAGGAAATAACTTATAATCTCGATTCAGAAAATTATTTGTATAGAAATGTTTCTATAAAAGGGACTTTTTTGAAAGACCTTTTTTATTTAGATAACAAAATACACGATGGAAAACCCGGAGTAAGTGTCTTGAGCCCTTTTCGATTGGAAAACGGCAAAACAATAATGATCTCTAGAGGTTGGGTAGAAATGAAAGATAGACAAAATTTTGAAAAAATAAATACACCGCTTGAATCTTTGAGTTTGGTTGGAACGTTAAGACCAGTTTCGAAAGGCCTGACACTAAGTAGCGAAACCTCCCAAAAACTTGGAGAAAATTTTTATCTACTTCAAACCCTTGCTTTGCTTGAAATAGAGAAATTGATTGATCAAGATCTTAATACTAATGTTCTGGAACTTTCGGAATTATCTCCGGCAAGTTTCACTTCTATTTGGCAGCCCATAAATCTTTCTTCATATAGACACTTTGGCTACGCATTTCAATGGTTCGGGCTAGCAATAGTAATTCTGGTTGGAGTTTCACTTTACGTTTTGAGAGGCAGAAATAAATGAGTCAGAATAGAGGTTTCTATATTGCTTTAACCATCTTCTTAATCCCTATCTTGGTAATTACTCTAAGCACTGCTTGGTATTATTTAGGCTTTGGACCCAAGACAAAAGTAAATTATGGTGATCTACTAGAGCCAACTCTTTACTTAGGTGAATTGGATCTAGAGTTGGACTACCAATATCTTGACATCGACAGCATGGAAAGAAAATGGATGCTCATTACTTTCATTAAAGATAAATGCGACGAAGCATGTCTGGAAACAATTTATATTGCCAGGCAAGTGAACGTTTTGTTAGCGCGTGAGCAAGGCAGATTCAAAAGATATATTGCTTCACCAGAAAATGAATTGAGTCTGCTTAAATCTAGCTTGTCTTCGAATTATGAAAATTTGAATTTTATAACCATTAACAATTTAAGTTTATTGGAAGAAAAGTTTGAAGGATCACAAATTAATTTGTTCGAAGCACCTAATCTTTTTGTTGCCGATCCACTCGGCAATGTCATTCTTCATTATTCTGGAAATATTGATGGAAAAAAACTTTTGGCGGATTTAAAAAAATTATTGAAGGCATCAAAAATTGGTTAATTTAAAAAGAATAAAAGTAATCGCTTTTCTCGGAGTATTTTTAGCTTTTGGGGTGGTAAGTCTTGGTGCTTGGACTAGGTTAGTGGACGCTGGTCTGGGTTGCCCTGATTGGCCTGGTTGTTACGGTTTTGCTATTTTTCCAATGTCAGAAGCTGAGATTGCACAAGCAAATGAGCTTTATCCAGAACGTAAATTTGAACTTGAAAAGGCAGTCCCAGAAGTTGTACATCGATATTTTGCAGGGTTTTTAGGATTACTAATAATTGGTTTATTTGGTTTGTCTCTTTATTTAAAACCTTTTAACTCTCTGGTGACTAAGTTGACGGGAGCTCTAGTTCTGCTCGTTCTAGCGCAATCAACTTTCGGATATTTGACCGTTAGTCTCAAGCTTTGGCCGCAAGTTGTGACAATGCATCTCTTGGGCGGCTTCGCCACCACTACCTTGTTGTTTTTAACTTATATGAAATTAAAAGATCTTGATAAAGGGTCGAGTAATTCTTTAATGATCAGTAAAAGATCTTCAAATCTTTTAAATTTTGCTTTTCCTGTCTTGATAGCCCAAATAATACTAGGGGTCTGGTTGAGTTCGAATTATGCAGCTTTTGCTTGTCCTGACTTCCCTCTATGCCAGGGGCAAATCTTGCCCGATACCAACTTCCAAATGGGCTTTAATTTTATGCAAAGCATTGGTCCAGATTATTTGGGTGGAAAACTGGATCATCAATCTCGAACCGCTATACATTTGGTGCATCGATTGGGCGCGTTGCTCATAACCTTTTATTTCATTGCTTTGATTGCGTCTTTTTACAACGACAAACTGAAGAAATATTCTGGAATTTTAAGTTTCTTCTTATTCCTGCAACTTCTACTTGGAGTGTCTAATATAATTTATCGACTTCCTTTATACGTTGCGATAGCTCATAATTTAGGAGCCTTGTTTTTATTATTAGCAATTTCATACTTTAGACTCAAAACCAGTGTCAACCGATAGCCTCAATTATCCAAAATCAAACATCAATGCTTATTTAGAATTGACTAAACCAAGCATTATTTACCTTTTGGTGCTTACTGCTGCTACTTCGATGTTTTTGGCTGGTTCTTTTTCCACTAATTTGAGCCAAGCGCTTACAGGGATCTTAGGAATTGGCATGATAGCTGCCTCTAGTGCGGCAATTAACCAAATTTTAGACGTATCGATTGATAGTAAAATGAAAAGAACCGGCAACAGACCTTTGGTTCGAAACTTGATATCGGTTAAAAATGCTTCAGTCTTCGCCTTTATGTTGTTTGCTGTGGGCTCTTTCATTTTGTTGTTCTTTAACAATGTTCTTGCCTGGTCGTTGACAACTTTAACCTGGATTTTTTACGCTTTTTTTTACACAAAGATTCTAAAATTCACAGGTACCCAAAATATTGTCATTGGTGGTTTGGCAGGAGCAATGCCGCCATTGCTTGGCTGGGTAGCGGTGATGGGGTCTATTGATATTCTTCCACTTCTTTTAGTAATGATAATTTTTGTTTGGACACCACCACATTTTTGGGCTTTGGCTATTGATAGAAAATCAGATTACGAGGAAGCTGGAATACCGATGATGCCGGTCGTCAGAGGAATCGAATACACTAAAATTCAAATCGTACTTTACTCTTTTTTGCTTTTGGCGGTCTCTTGGCTTCCATTTGCGACGGGATATTTAGGAACTTTTTATTTAACTGTCTCGTCGTCTTTAGGCGCTGTTTTCATCTGCTTCGCATTTGCTTTAAATTTTGACAAAGAAAATAAAAAGGCCATACCGTTTTTCTTTTATTCAATTTTTTATTTAACGGTATTGTTTATTGCGATGCCTTTGGATAGGATTCTTTTTTAATAATGAGTCAGTCAAATAATATTAATTACACAGTCATTTCATGTTTAGCCATTATCTCAATGGTTATAGGTTTGTTTGTTTACGACACAGTTACTGAAAAAGAATTGACGGCAGATCAGTACAAGCTATTAAAATTTTATAAGTTGAATACGGAAAGACAGCTTAGCGACTTTGCGCTGGCCACTGGACCTAACGAATTTACCAATAAAAATTTGGAAGGGAAGTGGAGTTTAATTTTTATGGGTTTTGCCTCTTGCCCCGATATGTGTCCGATGACAATGAAGCAAATGGCTAAAACTTCGGAGTTTCTTGAATTAGAAATGCCTGATGCAAAAGAAAAAATTTCTTTTACCATTGTTTCAGTTGATCCAGATCGAGATACTCCAGAAGCTATATTGGAATATGCACAAGCTTTTAATCCTAATTTTGTCGGTGTTTCAGGTGCGATCGATCAAATTTATACACTGGCCACCAATTTAACTCTGCCATTCGTGCCAGTGCTTAATTCGGAATCAACCGATTACGATATGGATCACAGCATGAATCTTGCGTTAATCAGCCCTGAGGGCAAGTATTTTGGGTTTTTCAAAAGCCCGCACAATCCAGAAAATATAGCTAAAGCTTTAAAAAGTCTCATAACGTTCGCCAAATAGTCATTCAATTTTTGTTGAATTTCTTCTTTTAACCTTTATATTTAACCTAGGTGTTGAGATTAATTCTCAACAAAATTTTTATTCATATATTAGGAGAGATGTTATGAATTTAGAAAATATCGTTATGGCTTTCCAAGCTGGCAGAATGGTAGATGGATTGGCATTTATTGGGTCAATCCTCGCTATTTGGTTAGCTTTGAGAATAGCTAATATGACTGGAGAAAATCCAGATTCAAATATAGTTGCTAAAATTGTTTCAACAGGTTTTGGGGCTTGTGTAGTATTAGGAAGTTGGCAAGCATATACATTTGCGCAAAATACTTTTATTAACGCTGCTGCAAGAATAGAGATGTTCGGTGTTGATAACACTCCTGCTCCAGAAAGAACTCAAGGTTTTCTTGATTTCGTCGGAACAACTGAAGTCGCTGCAACGCCTACACCTTTGGGAATAGCTTTTTTAGCTATTGTATCATTAATGATTGTCACCTTAATCTGGGTGCCCAGAAATAATTAGGAGGCATTATGGATATAGCTCAACTTATGTCGGTCTTTCAGGGCCAGTTATTCATTTTTGGAGTCTTTAGCATCGGAAATATTCTTTTGCTATGGATGATGTTTAGAGGTGTTACAAATGCCTACGTTTACGGTGCAAATACTTTTGGCAAAGTTTTACACAGCGTTATGTCAGTTTGTG
The DNA here is from genome assembly GCA_003282105.1 of SAR86 cluster bacterium AG-339-G14. GTDB lineage: Bacteria > Pseudomonadota > Gammaproteobacteria > Magnimaribacterales > AG-339-G14 > AG-339-G14. The sequence goes on along the minus strand of QCAB01000015.1, from coordinate 4,353 downwards.
TAGTGATTTTTAATTTAGGAATCCTTGGACAAATAAGCTCAACTTTAAATAATTGGGCTTATTCTCTTTCTCAAATGGAGGGAGATCTTGGATCGGCACAATTATTTGTTGATAGGATGGCTGCAACAGGTTACGCAGAGCCGTCATTAATACCTACAAATCCTGTGGCTTTAATTTTTTGGATTGCAGTTTTAATAGGTCTTTTAGGAGGAATGTGGACTGCTCCAGGACCTAAGGAAGAAACAGCTTAAAAAAGCAAGCTAAAAAAAAGGAGGCATACGCCTCCTTTTTTTTTAGAATTTGCGCTAGATTTAGACTTCTATTACTACTTTTCCTGTTGCAGTTCTCTTTTCAAGAGATTCGATAGCTTCGACAGCCTCATCTAAAGAATAACTTTTGGTGATTTCAGGTTTTATCTTGCCTTCTGCGTGTAAGGCAAAAAGTTCTTCAAAATTCTTATTATTTTCTTCAGGTTCTCTGCCAGTAAAACTTCCCCAAAAGACACCGACAATAGAACATCCTTTAAGAAGAGCAAGATTAGTTGGAACTTTAGGAATCCCTGCTGGAAAACCAATCACTAAAACTCTACCACCCCAATTCACACATCGCATGCATTGTAAAAAGATATCGCCGCCTACAGCATCATAAATAACATCTGCTCCCAGTCCCTCAGTGAGAGCTTTTACTTTTTCCTTCAATTCACCATCGCCATAGTTCACAACTTCATCGGCTCCTAATCTTTTTGCAATGTCTAATTTTTCTTGATTGCTTGCAGCGGCTATAACTCTTGCGCCCATTGCCTTGCCAATTTCTATTGCTGTCGTTCCGACTCCGCCTCCAGCACCTGTTACTAAGAGTGTCTCACTTTCTTTTAATTGGCCTCTTTGTTTTAATGCATAGTAAGTTGTTCCATAATTGAGTGGGAAAGCTGCTCCATCTTTAAAATCCATCTTTTCAGGTAATTTCATCAAAGTTGCAGCGAAAGCAGAAACTTTTTCCGCTATTCCACCATTTCCTATCATAGCAATGACTCTGTCACCAACTTTCCAATCAGCTACTCCATCACCAACATCTGAAATTATTCCAGCAACTTCTCCTCCTGGAGAAAAAGGAAAAGGGGGTTGAAATTGATATTTACCTTGAATAATCAAAACATCTGGAAAGCTAACTCCGGCAGCCTTTACATCAATGATTACCATTCCGGGCTCTGCTCTTGGATCTTCTATTTCTTCAACTTTATGAGAATTTACCGGTCCAAATTCTCTACACACAAATGCTTTCATATCTCTCCTTAATTAATTTAATGCATTTAAATAGTTTTTTAAAAAATCTGCAAATGGAATTTCTTCTTCCTGTTCCATTTGATTAAATTTTTCTATAGAGCTCTTTACTTCTTCATCTAGATAGTCAAGTTCATTGTGAAGTCTTGAAAAATATTTTTTATGTTGTTCAAAAAGCTCCATATTAAATTCAGCCCACGTGCTGTTATTTTCTTTGATGGATTTTAAAATCTTTCCTGAGGGAGTGAGGTTAGAATCTTTCAATTTAGCTTTTTGAAGATCGAGAGTATTTTGCAAGCTTAATTTCATCTCACTAGAACTTTCAGAAAGAGCATCAATAAATTTTTCCATTTTAAAAAAAACATTCTCTGCCGCTAAGCCAATTGGAATTGCCTTTCCATTTTGAATAATTTTTAAATCTGGATTTCTTCCATCTTTGACTACATTTTGCCAATTGGTTTGAATCTCGATAACTTCGTCTTTTTCAGCAACTTTGTTTTCATCAATAAAACAAATCATTAGATACATTTCTAAGAAATGGCTAGTCTCTTGAGAAAGACTTAAAGGTTCAAAAGGGTCATTGTCCATACATCTTACCTCGACGTATTCAATGCCTTTTTCTTTTAATACATTAATCGGTCTTTCACCAGAGCCAATCAAACGCTTTGGTCTGATGGAGCTGTAGTACTCGTTTTCAATTTGAATGATGGAGTCATTGATTTGAATAAAATCGCCATCTTTTTCAGTTCCTATTTCTGCATACTTTGGAAATTTTTTAGTGAGCGCAAACATTAAATTTTCTACATACTCGTCTAAATTATTGTAAGCAATGTAAAGATTATCTTGAGCGTTAGACATATATCCAAGTTCACTCATTCTCAGACAGGTTGCAAATTCTAAAAAACAATCTTCATCGTTTAGATCTTTTAGAAAATTTTCTCTTCCAGAAATAAATGATTTAGGAACAATTGGACTGGCACCAAATAGGTATAACAATAACCAAGCATTTCTTCTAAAATTTCTTACTAAACTCAAATAGGATCCATTTTTGAATTCTTGAAGTGATAAATTTTCTGGCTTTAACTTCGAAAAAAAAACATCATCCAAAGAGAAGTTATAATGAATCCCAGACACGCATTGCATCATACTTCCATATCTTTCACTCAGCCCTTTTCTGTAGAGGTTTTTTAACCTTCCAGAATTATTAGATCCGTACTCGGCAATCCTTATGTCTTTTTCATCACTGATTGTGCAAGGCACGCTACTTGGCCAAATAGTGTCTTCACAATTCAAATAAACAAAATTAAGTATTTCTTCTAACTGTTTGAGCGAAGAATTTATTGTATGTTTTTTGTTGGTAATTAACTCAAGTAGAGCCTCAGAAAAATCAGTAGTAATGAATTGATTGGTTAAAGTTGATCCCAAAGAAACAGGATGATCGGTAGTGGAAATTGTTCTATTTGAAACTCTAAGCGATTCTTTTTCAATGCCTCTAAACGAATGCTTTGAAAAATCTTCAAGGTTTAAGTCTTTTAATAAGTCTAATGTCTCGTCAAAAGATTCAGACATAATTTAGGAGTTTATAAAACTGGACCAGAATTTCTTATCTCTTCTGAAACTTCAAATTTTGAAATATTTTCGTTGAACTTAGTTGCCAACTCTTCAGCAGCTTGAATGTACTGATCTGAATTTGACCAAGTTTTTTGTGGGTTCAACAGATTGGTTTCAACTCCGGGTAATTCAGTAGGAATCTCGACATTCATGATGTCGAGTTTATCTCTTGAGCTGTTTTCAATATCACCAGATTGAATAGCTTTTATAATGCTTCGAGTGGTAGGAATTTTAAATCTGGAGCCAGTTCCGTATGAACCACCAGTCCAACCAGAGTTCACAATGTAAACTTTGCTTCCAAAACCTTCAATTCTTTTCATTAGGAGGTCTGCATAGACCTGAGCTTTTCTTGGAAAGAAAGGAGCGCCATAGCAATTTGAAAAGGTTGAATCAATCGCTGAAGAAGAGCCTAGTTCAGTAGAGCCAACTTTTGCAGTGTAGCCACTTAAGAAATGATATGCGGCTTGTTCTTTCGAGAGAATTGAAACCGGGGGCATTACTCCAGTCAAATCACAAGTTAGAAAAATAATTGCATTCGGCTCTCCGCCGTAGTTCTTTTCTAAATGCTGATCTACATGGCTTAAAGGATAGACACATCTTCCGTTTTCGGTGAGAGAAGTATCTGTGTAATCTACCTGAAGCGAAGTGGGGTTAAAAACAACATTTTCGATAATAGAACCGTGCTTAATAGCGTTCCAAATAACGGGTTCATTTTTTTCTGAAAGATCAATCGTTTTCGCATAACAACCGCCCTCAATATTGAAAACAATGCCATCGCCCCAACCGTGCTCATCATCACCTATTAACCATCGATCTGGATCTGCAGAAAGAGTTGTTTTCCCCGTTCCGGACAAACCAAAGAATAAAGAAACATCACCGTCTTTACCGGCGTTAGCAGCACAGTGCATCGATAGAACGTCTTCTTCAGGCATTATAAAATTCATTATTCCAAACATAGATTTTTTCATTTCCCCAGCGTAGGCGATACCTAAAATCAATATTTGATGCGTGGTGAAATTTACCATCACCGTTCCATCAGAATTAGTGCCGTGTCTTTTTGGGTCGCAGGTAAACCCAGGAGCACATCTTAATTGCCAAGGAGTTTTATTCTTGGGATTGAAAGATGGGGGTCTAATGAAAAGACTTTGACAAAACATGTTGTGCCAAGCCAATTCATTTTCTACTCTCACCGGTTGATAATGTTCTTCACTAGCTCCAACATGCAGGTCTGCTGTATAAACTGTTTTATTTTTTAAATATTCTTCAGATTCGTCCCAAAGTTTTTCGAAAGTTTCCCTTTCGGTAGGCTGATTGTTTTCTCCCCAATCGACTACGTGTTGTGTTTTTTCATCATTTACCAGAAACCTATCGGCAGGACTTCTTCCCGTTCTTTTACCGGTAGTCACGACTAAAGCACCATTATCAACAATAGTGCCTTCGCCATTTTTTTTAGCAATGTCTA
>QCAB01000014.1 GCA_003282105.1 SAR86 cluster bacterium AG-339-G14 | reverse complement strand
TCTTTGAAATTGGAACAAATCGACCTGGTGAAATTTATTCACTTTCAAATTTTTTGAAACCTGATTATGGGGCCATAACAAATATTGGCCGTTCTCATCTGGAAAACTTAAAGAATCTAGACGGAGTTGCAAAGGAGAAATCAGATTTATTTATAAACGTTAAAAACAAAGGCGTTTGTTTGGCTAGGATAGATAATAAATACAAAAAACTTATCTCAAAAAAAGCCATTGGAAAAGAACTAAAACTATTGGGTAATGAGACTAAAGATATTTTCGATTTAAATTTTGAGGTAGCCTATTTGATTGTGAAAGAAATTTTAAATCTAAAAAGGTATTCGAACGTTGCGTTAAGCGAAGTAAAAAAAAGAATTCAAAACAATTTAAAGATCCCGGGCAGAATGGAGAAGATTAATGGACCAAAAAAAACCACAATCTTAAATGACTCTTACAATGCGAACCCAGATTCTTTTTTAGCTGCTTTTGAATTTATCTCAAAATTAAAATATAAACACAAGATACTCGTTATGGGGAAAATGGGCGAGCTAGGTGAAAAATCAGATCAATTACATGACTTAGTAATTCAGAAAGCTACTAAACATTTTGATTTTATTTTTTGCGTTGATATAAATTCAAAAATAAAAAGTGAAAAGATTAATTATTTATCAAAAAGCGATATCGTAATAAATCTATCTAGATTTTTTGATAAACAAACTTTAATTCTATTTAAAGCATCTAGATCAGTTAAAATGGAAACTCTTATAGATCTTATTTGATATGTTCTTGCCACTTCTTGAATATTTAGCTGAAAGTTATGGGCCCTTTAGAGTTTTTAATTATTTCACTTTCAGAGCTATTCTTTCAACTTTGACGGCCTTAATTTTTTGTCTTTTATTTGGAAAGTATTTTATTTCTTACATTGAAAGAAAAAATTTTGGTCAAGTTATTAGAGAATTTGGACCAGAAAAACATCTAGAAAAAAAAGGAACTCCAACTATGGGGGGTATTTTAATTTTAGCGTCTGTAGTTTTTTCTTGTGTATGCTGGGGAGATCTTGGAAATAAATTTTTATGGTCAATAATTTTTTTAATAATATCTTTTGGAGTTTTAGGGTTCTTGGATGACTATTTAAAACTCAGCAGAAATAGCAGTGACGGTCTCACTGGAAAGAAAAAATTATTTTGGCAAACATTATTTGCATCAATAATAGTAATTTTTATTTACAGTACTTATTCAATTCCTGAGGAAATTACGCTGTTTCTTCCTTTTTTTAAAGATTTCGCATTAAATTTGGGCATTTTCTATGTCTTTTTATCAATTTTTATAATTGTTGGCACAAGTAATGCTGTCAATCTTACCGATGGTCTTGATGGTCTTGCGATTATGCCCTCTGTTATGGTGGCTGGTGGGCTTGGGATAATTGCCTATATGTCAGGAAATATTATTTTTGCTGAATATTTGAATATAGCCTATTTACCAGGAACGGAAGAATTATTAATTATCTGTGGAGCTTTGATTGGAGCTGGCATTGGGTTTCTTTGGTTTAATACTTACCCTGCACAAATTTTCATGGGCGATGTAGGATCTCTATCTCTTGGAGCAGCATTAGGAGGTATGGCAGTAATTTTGAGGCAAGAAGTAATTCTTGCAATAATGGGTGGAGTTTTCGTAATGGAGACTTTGTCAGTGATCATTCAAGTTGGATCATTTAAATTAACTGGAAAAAGAGTCTTTAAAATGTCTCCAATTCACCATCATTTTGAACTTTCAGGATGGGCCGAGCCTAAAATAATAGTGCGCTTTTGGATCATAACCTTAATTCTAGTATTGATAGCACTCGCCACATTTAGATTGCGTTAAAGATGTCTCCGAAAGAAAATTTTGTCCTCATTCTTGGTGCTGGAATAACAGGACTATCAGCAATTAATTATTTAAAAGGAAAAAAAAATTTTAAAATTTTTGATACAAGGAATATACATAAGTTACCTTTAGATTTTGTCAACGATGAATCAATTAAAACTAATTTAATTTCATTGAAAGATTTAAAATTTGAGCTCATTGAGTACGTTATTTGTTCTCCAGGTTTTGATTATGATCATGAAATTATTCAACTACTTAAAAAAAATAATATTTCAATTAAAAGTGATATAGAAATTTTTATTGAAGAAAATAATTCAAAAAAAATCTTAGTTAGTGGTACTAATGGAAAAACAACTGTCAGTTTGTTGTTGGAAAGAATTATTTCTTTAAGCGGACTTGATTCTTATGCAATTGGTAACCTTGGAAGGCCAGTTCTTGATTATATTGAATTGAAAAAAGATTATTTTATAATCGAGGTTTCTAGTTTTCATCTTCAAATTTCTAATAATCTTAATGCTGATATAGGTATTTTGTTAAATATTTCGCATGATCATTTAGACAGGCATAAAACCTTTAAAAATTATGTAAACATCAAAAATTCATTATTCGGAAAATGCAAAGTCTCAATTGGAAATAAAAATGATAAGAACATCAAAAGAGGTTTGACAAGTTACTTTGAAGGTTCAGAAAAAATAGACGACGCAAATTTAAATGCAGTATCAAAAGTTCTTGAAAAGATAAATCTTAATTGTTCTCAAGAAGAGTTAAAAAAATTTAGTTTTAAACCGAACCATAGAATGGAACTTTTTCACGAGGATAAACTCGGCAGAAAATTTATAAATGATTCGAAGGCGACCAATTGTGGAGCTACTATTTCTGCAATTAAGTCACTTAAAAATGAAAAAATTGTAATTATTTGCGGCGGCCAAGGAAAAGGGGCTGATTTTTCAGAATTAACAAGTGAGATAGATAAAAAATGTGAGGCAGTGATAATTTATGGGGAAGATAAAAAACAAATTGGAAGCAAAGTAAAAACTTGTAACAAATATTATGTAAATAATTTGAAAGAGGCTATCTTAAAAGCTTTAAATTTATCAAAATCAAAATTTACTATTTTATTTTCTCCGGCTTGTGCCAGTTTTGATATGTTTAATAATTTTGAAGAGCGAGGCGAAGAATTCAAAAGACTAATTTTAAATGAGGGAAACACTTAAACAGTCAAAGTTTCATAGAATCCTTTTTGGGGAATTCCATAGAAATTTAAAAATTTCTGATTTTGATATTGGAATTTTTTCTACTGTAACTTTTCTCAGCTTATTTGGAGTAGTGATGATTGCTTCTGTCACCATTCCTTTAACTGATGGATCGTTATCAATGACCTTAAACCATATTGTTAAATTGATACTTGCAATATTTATCGGTCTTTTAATTTTTAGAGTCTCTTTAAGCACTTGGAAAAAGATTGATATTTCTCTAATCATTTTTTCTTTTTTTCTATTAACTTTAGTTTTTTTTCCTTTAATTGGGTTTGAAGCAAATGGAGCATCCAGATGGATCAGAATATTAGGATTTTCATTTCAACCATCAGAATTAATGAAATTTTCATTAATTATTTACATATCATCCTATTGTTTTAGGAGAATGACAGAATTCAAAGAGAAATGGTTAGGTTTTTGGAAACCGGTTTTGGTAGTTATATCAGCCATAGCATTAGTTTTAGTTGAGCCTGACCTAGGATCATCAGCGGTAATTTTTCTTATTTCATTAACCATCATGTTCATTGCAGGAGCGCCATTAAAACAAATGCTAATTATTTTTTTTATGGGGCTTAGCGTCTTTATAAGCATGATTCTTTTAGTCCCCTGGAGAATGAATAGAATATTGAGTTTTGTAGACCCATGGAGTAATTATGGCGAGAGCGGGTATCAGTTATCACAAGCACTCATTGCTTTCAGTAGAGGAGATCTTTTTGGGGTTGGATTAGGCGAAAGTTTACAAAAATATCATTATTTACCTGATGCACAAACAGATTTTATCTTCGCGATAATAGCGGAAGAATTAGGATTAATTTTTTGCATTTTTTTGATTTCTATATACGGTTATTTTATTTTCAAGTCTTTTCTATTAGGAAGAAGAGCAAGGATAATAAAAAAATTTTTCGAATCATATCTTTCTTATGGAGTAGGAGTTTGCATTGCTTTTCATGTATTTATTAATATTGGAGTTTCAAGTGGGATGTTACCAACCAAAGGACTTACGTTGCCTTTTATAAGTTTTGGTGGAACAAACTTAATGTTAATGTTTGCTTTAACTGCAATTCTCTTTAGGATTAATCTTGAACTTCAAGAAAGTTCTGAAGTAGAAGAAAGAGTGTTAGGTGTCTAGTCCAAAAATAATATTCATTGCTGCTGGAGGGACAGGAGGACACGTATTTCCAGCCAAAAGGGTAGCTCAAAAATTTATTAAGGAAGGCTTTAAGGTTATTTGGATTGGAACAAATAGAGGGCCAGAAAAAAATATTTGCAAAGAATTAGATATATCTTTCATACAAGTCCCACTATATGGATTTAGAGGAAAGGGTGCTTTGATAAAGTTAAAAGCGTTGGTTGCTTTCTTGGTTAGTGGAGTGGTTTTCTTTTTTAAATCAAAGCCTTTTGGTAGAGAAAATTACCCTATGATAGTTTTTGGAGGATACGTATCACTTATTGCTTTCTTTTATTTTAAAGGTCCCGTGTTTCTTCAAGAACAAAATACTATTCCTGGTTCAGTTTCAAAACTACTTTTTTCAACTAATAAAGTATCAAAAGTCTTTTGTGGGTTTCCAAAAACAAAACAAATTTTTGAAAATTTTGATAAGAAATACATCAAATTGATTGAAAGTGGAAATCCAATCGGAGAGGTAACTCAAACAAATAACACAAACAATCATTTAGATAAATTCAATTTGTTAGTTCTTGGAGGAAGTCAAGGTTCAAGTTTTTTAAATGAGCACGTTCCAAAATCTATAGAAATCTTTATAAAGAATTCACAGATAAATGTTTTGCATCAATGTGGGATAAATAAAAAAGAGTCTGTAGAGAAAAGCTATGATCTCACATCAAAAAATATACAAATTGAAGAATTTATAAATCATATAAGTCAGAGTTACACTTGGGCGGATTTAGTTATCTGCAGATCAGGAGCTTTAACAATATCTGAGTTAATTTCCTCTAAATCAGTAGGGATTTTGGTGCCGCTTAAAAATTCTATAGACAATCATCAAATGGAAAATGCAAATTATCTTTATGAAAAAAATGCATCTTGGATAATGCAGGAGTCTAAAGAATTTCCTCTAAACCTTTTTAATCTTCTAAAAGAAATTTTAGAAAAAAAAGAAATTATTGATGAAAAAAAAGGAAACCTTGAAAAGATAAAGATTAAACCTTCTGAACAAATAATTTTTAACGAAGTAAATGCTTGGTACGAATAAAATAAAGAAAATTCATTTTATTGGTGTGGGCGGAGCAGGAATGAGCGGCATCGCAGAAATATTGCTAAATTTAAATTTTCAAGTTTCTGGATCTGATCTTTTGGAATCTAAAATAACTAAAAGACTTGAGAGCTTAGGATTAGTTTTTTTTAATATACATGAGGGAGAAAACCTTTCTGAGGTTGATTTAGTCGTATTTTCATCTGCAATTAAACAAGATAATCCTGAAATAATTGAGGCAAAAAAAAATAATATAAAAATTATAAAAAGAGCGGAGATGTTGGCTGAATTGACTAATTTAAAAAAAAGTATTTTGATCGCTGGAAGTCATGGTAAGACAACAACAACTTGTATAGCTGCTCATATTTTTAAAGAAAATAATCTTGATCCTACTTATATAATTGGTGGAAAAGTTAGTTCTTTTGAATCTAACGCAAACTTAGGAGATGGAAAACATTTGTTTGCTGAAGCAGATGAAAGCGATGGAAGTTTTTTATTATTTAATCCAGATAAAGCAATCATTACAGGGATTGACAACGATCATCTTGAGACATATCAGGGAAATATAGAAAACTTAAAAAAAGCCTTCGTAGATTTTATAAAAAAAGTTAAGAGCACGGTTTTTATTTTAGACCTTGAGAAAAAGTGGATTAAGGATTTATCTTTTGGAACTAAAAAAATTATTACATATGGATTTTCCTCTGATGCTGATTACAAAATAATTCATTATTCACAAAATCAAAAAGGATCCTCCTTTGTAGTAAAAGATAAAAAATCTGATTTGGAGCATCTTTTCGAAATTGGAATCCATGGACAACATAATATTTTAAATTCTTTAGCCGCAATTCTTATTGCATTAGATGAGGGAATTAAATTACCGGGTATTAGAAAGGCGCTAAGTTCTTTTACTCAGGTGGAGAGAAGGTTCGAAATAATCTCGGAAAATGTATTTGGAAAAAAAATCACTTTAGTAGATGACTATGGTCATCATCCTTCGGAGCTGAAAGCGACAATAGAAACTATAAAAGAAATTTGGCCTGATAAAAAAGTTGTCATGGCATTTCAACCGCACAGGTATTCCCGTACCAAGGCTTTATTTCATGATTTTGTAAATATTTTATCTAAAATAGATAACTTAATTCTTATGGAAATATATCCGGCAAGCGAACTTCCGATTAAAAACTATTCTAGTGAAGACTTATTTTGCGAAGTTAAAAGAAATAATAAAAACGTCGTATTGGTAAATGGAATAGAAGAAGCCTTTGAGGAATTCAAAAATTTTAGCGATCAAAAATATATTTTTCTTACTCAAGGTGCAGGTAATACTTCAACGCTAGCCTTAAGATTCAAATAAATGGAGAAAATTGAAAAAATAAAATTCGGAGTGTTAGGAGGAGGATACTCTAACGAAAAAAATATTTCTTTAAAAAGTGCAAAAGCCGTCAACGAAGCTTTTTTTAACGAGGGACTAAAGTCTAAATTGATTGAAATACATGATAAAACTCAACTATTTTCTAAATCAACTTATAAAGGTTTAGATTTTGTTTTTATTCTCATCCATGGAGCCGGGGGTGAAGACGGGGAGCTTCAAAATTTTTTTGAAGAGATATGCCTTAATTATTCTGGAAGTAATTCCTCCGCGTGTGAAAAAACATTCGATAAAAACAGTTCAAAAAAATATCTTTCAAGAGAAATTTTAACTCCAAAGCAATATGATTGGGACGATTCAAAAAAAATTTTAATTGGTCAAGATAAAAAAACTAAGAAAGTCGTTATTAAACCAACTAAAGAAGGCTCTAGCATTGGTGTGTCAATAGTAGAAAACGATACTCAGCAGATTGAAGAGGGCATTAGAGAAGCAAAAAAATATGGCCAGTTCATGATAGAAGAATTCATTGAGGGAAAGGAAATCACTATAGCAATGGTTGGAGAAGATATTTTCCCTGCAGTGGAAATAATTCCAGATGATGGATTTTATGATTTTAATTCAAAATATAATTCTAAAAATACTTCTTATAAAAAAGCTATTTTTGAACCATCAAGGGAAAAAGAACTTATTAAATATTCGAAAATAATAAATAAAGATTTTGGATGCACAGGTTGGTCGAGAATAGATTTAATTGATGATGGAAAAGGATTTTACTTTCTCGAATTGAATACTGTGCCTGGTATGACCGATTCAAGTTTAGTTCCTAAAGCTGCTTCGTTTGCAGGAGTCGAATTTAATCAATTGGTAATTAAAATTGTTCAATCCTCACTTGATAAGAAAGATATCAAAATGTAAAATTGCCAAGTTTTCTTGAGTCTACACAAGGACTCAAACCCATAAGGAGACTAAAAAATATGAATCATTACGAAATTGTTTTTGTTGTAGATCCACAATTAGATAAAGAGTCTAAGCTTTTTGAAAAATGTTTAGAAAAAATAAAGTCTATTAATGGCATTACTCATAGATCTGAAGATGTTGGTTTAAGAACTCTTGCTTATCCAATTAACGATAAAAATACTGGCCATTATTTTTTATTGAATTTCGAGTGTGATCCTATAAATCTAAAAGAAATAGAGTCATTATTTAAATTTGATGAATCCATTATGAGGTCTTCTTTAGTAAAGAAGAAAAGGGCTGAAACAGAGCCTTCAATTCTGTTGTCTCAGACAAAAAATCAAAAAAAATATGAGGACGCTCCAGAAATAGATTCTAAAACAGACAAAGATAAATCTGTAAAAAACAAGCCTGAGATTGATGAGTCAGTTGATACTATTCCTAAAAACCCTCCAAAAGATGAAGAACAAAAATCAGATAACGAGTAAATATGCGAAGAAAAACTGACAAAAGAAAAAATAATCAAAATCAAGAGTCTTTAATTAAAACTAAAAGAACTTGTCAATTTACTGCGGCTAATGTTGAAGAAATTGATTACAAAGACATAGAGCTTTTATCAAAATTTATTAATGAAATGGGCAAAATTTCACCGGCAAGGATGACTGGAACGAGTGCAAAATATCAAAGGCAACTCACGAAGGCCATTAAAAGAGCTAGGCAACTTGCTTTGCTACCATATACTGATAGTCATAGAAATTAAAAATGAAGGTAATATTAAAAGAATCTATTACAGGCTTAGGGTCTCCTGGCGACCTTGTAAATGTTAAATCAGGATATGGAAGAAACTTTTTGATGCCCACAGGCAAAGCCATTCCAGCAACCGAAGAAAATATGAAGGTTTATGAGGCAGAGAAAGCAGAACTAATAGAAGCAGAGAATAAAAAAATTGAAACCGCAAAGGAATTGAATGAAAAGTTGAATGGATTATCTTTTGAGATAAGTGTTGCAGTTACTGAAGAAGAAACAATGTACGGATCAATCGGAACAAAAGAAATTTCGGATAAGTTAATGGAATCTGGTTTTGAAATAGATAGACAGTCTATAAGATTACCTGAAGGGGTTTTAAAGGAACTTGGCGAATTCGATTTAAATGTGGAATTACACCCTGAAGTTATCTCAGAAATAAAGATTGTCCTAAAACCAGAATAATCTAATTCATATTTGTCTTAAGCGGTCTTAGATGTGAAAATATCAGACCGATTTATGAAAAAAGAATTTGACCAACCCTCCTCAATTGAAGCAGAAAAAGCTGTCTTAGGAGGGTTGCTTTTAGAGCCTGAATTATGGGATACAGTCTCTGTAGAGGTTGAAGAAGACGATTTTATGCTTGTAGAGCATAAGCTCATCTACAGATCTATAAGACGCTTAAGAGATCTTGGCAACGAAATAGACACAGTAACTCTTATAGAATCTCTCACTAACGATCCAGATATTTCATCTTTATCTAATTTTAATCAAAACGAGTATATTAAAAAGCTTGCATCCGATACACCCGGAACAGCGAATTTTCTTAGTTACACCGACATCGTTAAACAAACTTCAAGTTTAAGGAAACTTATTTCCACAGCCTCAGATATTTCGAGTATTGCGAAAGAATCAGATTCTTTTGAAATTGAGAGCGCCTTCAGTGAAGCAGAAAATAAATTAATAAATCTCAGAGATTCAATTGAGAGAAAAAAAGGACCTGTGTTGGCTAAAGATTTAATTAAACCTGTCTATGACAATATAGAGGAAAATCTTAATTCGACTACTCCCTTAATTGGTCATTCAACAGGGTTTAGAGATTTAGATAAAATGACTTTGGGATTGCAAAATGGAGACTTAATTTTGGTTGCTGGAAGACCGAGCATGGGAAAAACTGCTTTTGGATTGAGTATTGCAGCAAGTTTTATTGAAAATAACATTCCATCAGTTTTTTACAGTCTAGAAATGTCTTCAAGATCGGTTATGTATCGAATTATTTCAATTTTGTCTAAAGTTGAGCTTAAGAGAATATTTCAAGCAAAAGAGCTAACCGATTCAGATTTTGAGAAAATAGGAAAAGCTGTTGAACTTATAGAAAAAAGTAACTTTTTTATAGATGATACTTCTGCTTTAAGTCCCTCAGAGATTCTCTCTAGATCAAGAAAATTAAAAAGAGAACAACCTGAACTTGGTTTAATCGTCATAGATTATCTTCAGTTGATGAGAGCAGATCAAAGCAACCCAAGCAGAGTAAATGAAATCAGTGAAATTTCGAGAGCAACTAAGGCTTTAGCAAAGGAACTGGACACTCCTGTCATAGCTCTTTCTCAATTAAACAGAGCTTCTGAAACAAGAACTAATAAAGTACCAATTTTAGCAGACATGAGAGATTCTGGAGCATTGGAGCAAGACGCTGATCTGGTGATTTTTCCTTTCAGACCAGAATTCCATGAGCCAACTCCAGAAAATAAAGGAATCGCAAGAATTATAGTCGCTAAACACAGAAACGGTGAAACTGGAGAAAGCCTTTTGCATTGGGCTGCGAGATATACTTCATTTGAAAATCTTGCTCCAAATGACCCGGCGTACGACAATCCAGCATTTAGTAATAAAAATTGAGCAGACCTACCATAGCTGAGATTAATCTTTTAGCTTTAAAAAAAAACGTAAAAAAATTAAAAAAAATTACTCAATCGAAAATTTATCCAGTTGTTAAAGCAAACGCTTACGGACATGGATTGAAGAGAGTAATAGAAACTATAAATGCTTATATATCAGGTTATTGTGTAGCGACTTTTGAAGAATCAATAGAGCTAAGAAGATTAACCAGCAAAAGCGTCGTCTGCATGGAAGGACCTTATAATTTAGAAGAGTTAAAAAATCTTGAAAAACGGAATATCGACTATGTCATTCACTCCAACAGGCAAATTTCTTTTTTAGAAGAAATAAAGTCTTCAGACTTGTCAGGAAATAACAAAATCTGGCTAAAAATTGACACCGGTATGAATAGACTGGGCTTCAAGGAAAATGAAATCTTAAAAGCTTTTACAAAAATTAATTCTTTTAAGAAAAAAATTGTTTTGATGAGTCATTTTTCTTCAGCCTCTGCAAATACAAAAGCTAAAAAGCAATCAAATAAACAGATTAAGCTATTCAAAAAATACGAAACCAAGTTAAAAAAAATTAAGCCTAATCTGTTATCGAGTCTTTGTAATTCTGGAGGCCTAATAAATTTTAAAAATTCTCATATGGGTATATCTAGACCGGGAATAAGTATTTTTGGATGTCAAGAAGATCTAGGAAAGTCTAGTTTAGATCTTGAGCAAGTAATGACTTTAAAATCAAAGTTCATATCTATTAAGAAAGTGCAAAAAGGAGAGCTAGTAGGTTATGAAGGCACATGGAGAGCAAAGAAAGATACAACAGTTGGTATTTTACCTATCGGCTATGCCGATGGGTATCCTACTGGTATGGGAAATTCTGCATATGTTTTAGTTGACAATAAAAAAGCCAAGGTCATCGGTAGAGTATCTATGGATCTCACCGCAGTGGATTTAAGCCGATGTATTCAAGCAAATTTCAATTCGGAAGTAATTTTATGGGGATCAAACTTGAAAATTGACAAAGTTGCAAAATTTTCTAACACCATTTCTTACGAATTGATGACCTCTGTCTCAAAAAGAGTAAAGCGTAAATACATAGAAAAATAAGGATATCTATAAAAATTATAAAGCTTCAAAAAGTTTACATTTATTAACTAAATAGAAGATAATTATTTTATGAAAATTGATTACTTAAAAGAAACACCTAGGAAACTTAAAGAATTTCCTGTTGAAAATGATTTAAACCTCTCTGAGCAAGAAGTTACTGATGTAGCCGAAATATTTAATACGCCTCTAACTGGAGCTTACAATTGGGATTACACGGTTCAAGACAATAGAATAAAAAAGCTTTACGAATTAGGTAAAGAATTAAACTGGAATGTTGAAAAAGATATAGATTGGGATCGTCCTCTGCCTGAGAGAGAAGAAACTCCACCGGAAATTTTTTGGGATGCTTACGAACCCTATCAAAAACTATCAAATAACGAAAAATTTGAGTTTTTGAGACACAGAGCCTCATGGTCTTTAAGTCAATTCCTTCATGGTGAGCAAGGTGCGTTATTAGTTGCTTCTCAATTGGTATCTTGTGCACCAACTTTTAATGCGAAACTTTATGCAGCCTCTCAAACTTTTGACGAAGCAAGACACGTTGAGGCTTTTAATAAATATCTTCAAACTCGCCAAAAATTAATGTATCCAGTTGGAACAGGTTTAAAATCCTTGCTTGACAAAATACTTACTGACCCGAGATGGGATTTAAAATTCATTGGAATGCAAATCATTATAGAAGGTCTTGCTTTAGCGGCCTTCAATTTGGCTAAGCAAACATCAAATGACCCTGTCTTTAGAGACATGCTTTATTTAATTATTCGTGACGAGGCTCGACATGTTACTTTTGGAGTTAATTACTTGGAAGAGTATCTAAAAAACCTTTCTAAAGATGAACTTGATGAAAGAGCTATGTTTGCTTACGAAGCTTGTGTAGTTATGAGAGGGAGGCTACTTTCAGCTGAAGTTTATGAAAAATTTGGCTGGAATGTAGAAGAATCTTTAGAATTTCAATCAAAAACTGATGTTACAAATAATTTTCAGCATCTTTTATTCACTAGAGTGGTTCCAAATTTATCTAGAATTGGTTTGATTACTGATAAGGTGAGACCTTTATACGATGAATTAGGAGTTTTAGATTATGAAAGTTGGCCCACTGACGGAGACATAGATTGGGCTTCTTTGAAGCAACCCTTAGATTTATCAGAAACAGCTTAAAAATATTTACATTGAAGCATTAGCATTTTTTTGCTAACCTGATATTCCATCTTAAGATTGAAAAGATGGCATCTAATCCAAAATATCTATTTGTAACTGGTGGAGTTGTTTCCTCTCTGGGTAAAGGCATATTTTCTGCATCATTGGGAGCAATTCTAGAAAGTAGAGGCTTGAAAGTTACAATTCAAAAATTAGACCCCTATATAAATCTTGATCCTGGGACAATGTCTCCTTTTCAACATGGAGAAGTATTTGTGACTGAAGATGGATCTGAAACCGATCTTGATCTAGGTCATTACGAAAGATTTTTAAATTCAAAAATGTCTAAATTGAATAACTTCACTGCAGGTCAGGTTTACGAGTACGTTCTAAAAAAAGAACGAAAAGGAGATTTTCTTGGATCAACAGTTCAAGTAATTCCTCATATAACGGATGAAATAAAAAAAAGAATAGTGAATTGTGCAAAAGGATATGATTTAGCAATTGTGGAAGTCGGCGGCACAGTAGGTGATATTGAATCGCAACCGTTCTTGGAAGCCATTAGGCAAATGAAATTAGAACTAGGGGGAAATAGAGCATTATTTGCTCATTTGACACTAATTCCTTACTTATCATCGTCAGGCGAAATAAAAACTAAACCAACTCAACATTCTATTAAAAACTTACTTTCGCATGGAATTCAGGCAGACCTATTGATTTGTAGATCTGAAAATACTTTGCATAAAAATGATTCAAAAAAGATTGCTTTGTTTACCAACGTTCAAGAAAAATGTGTATTTACTATACCTGACGTTGAATCTATACATTCGATACCTGAGCTTCTAAATTCTCAAGGCTTAGACAGACAGGTTACTGAGAAATTAAGATTAAAATCCAAAAAAGCAAATCTTTCAAGATGGAAAAAGGTTACTAAATTAGAAAAAAATAGAAAGGGCAAAACAAAAATTGCTATGGTTGGGAAATATACTGAATTGGCAGATTCTTACAAATCAGTAAATGAAGCTCTTGTGCATGCAGGAATTCATAATAAAACTGAGGTTGAAATAGAATATTATGATTCTCAAGGTTTCGACAAAGAGGTAAAGAACTTTAAACCTGATGGAATACTGATACCCGGAGGATTTGGAGGTAGAGGGATAAATGGAATGATAAACGTAGCAAAATTTGCGAGAGTAAAAGACATACCTTTTTTTGGAATATGTCTTGGTATGCAAGTCGCAGTAATTGAATTTGCAAGAAATGTTTTGAAAATACCTGCAAACAGTACGGAGTTTGAAAAAAATACAAAAAATCCTGTTATAGCTTTAATAACTGAGTGGATGGATGAGAAGGGTCTAAAACAAAGAAGAAATGAATATTCTGACAAAGGAGGAACTATGAGACTTGGAAGTCAAATTTGTTTTTTAGAAAAAAATAGTAATATGTCGAAAATGTATAAATCCTTGAAGATTTCTGAAAGACACAGACACAGATACGAATTTAATAATAATTATTTAGAGAAAATTAAGGAAAAAGGGATGAAAATAGCGGGGCGCTCAAAAGATAAAAGTTTAGTAGAGGCAATTGAATTAAAAGGACATAAGTGGTTTGTGGGTTGTCAATTCCACCCAGAATTTACTTCTGATCCAAGATCTGGACATCCTTTATTTAATGGTTTTGTAAGAGCTGCTAAGCTAAAAAAATGACAACAATAACTATTGATGATGTCCAAATTGGAAACGACGAAAAAATCGTCTTCTTTGCTGGACTGAATGTTTTAGAATCCAGCGAACAAGCAATTGAAGTTGCATTGAAACTTAAACAGATTTCAGAAAATACAGGTAATCATTTGGTTTTTAAAGCTTCTTTTGATAAAGCTAACAGGTCTTCTGTTGATTCTTTTAGAGGGCCTGGAATCGAAAAAGGAATAGAAATTTTTAAAGAACTAAAAAAACATGATTTGAAGATCATTACCGATGTTCATGAAATAAATCAAATTCCTTTACTTAATGATGTCATTGACATTATTCAAATTCCTGCGTTCCTCTGTCGACAAACTGATCTAATTCAAGCCGCCTGTGAAACAGGGAAGCCTATTAATATAAAAAAAGGTCAGTTTTTGGCTCCTGACCAGATGATGAATATTATCGAAAAATGTAAAAAGTTTGGTAATGAAAAGGTAATGCTATGTGAAAGAGGCACTTCTTTTGGTTATAACAACCTGGTTGTTGATATGTTGGGAGTTTCCTTAATGAAAAAAATGGGAAGGCCTATAGTTTTTGACGTCACTCATTCTTTACAAATACCTGGCGGCCAAGGAAATTCTGCTAGCGGTAGATCAGAGCAGGCACTTGATCTTGCCTTTTCTGGAGTATCTTTAGGGTTAGCTGCATTATTTATTGAAACCCATCCATCGCCTGAGAATGCAAAGTGCGATGGTCCGTCCGCTACGAAGCTAGATGAAATAGAATTAATTTTGAATAAAGTTTCAGCACTAGATACTTTTATCAAATCCTAAAATGAAAATTAGAAATATTGATTCTTTTGAAATTCTTGATTCTAGAGGCACACCAACAGTAATGACTTCAATTGAGTTAGAGGACGGAACTCTTGAATTTGGGTATGTACCTTCTGGAGCTTCCACAGGATCAAGAGAAGCAATAGAAAAAAGAGATGGTGGAAGTAGTTTTGAAGGCAAGGGAGTAGAAACTACAATTCAAAATGCAAAGGAAAATTTATTTCCAGAATTAATAAATACTGATTTAAAAGATCAAACAGAGTTTGACTACAAACTATTAGAGTTAGATAGCTCAGACAATAAAGAAAACTTTGGAGCTAACATTTTACTTTCTCTTTCTTTAGCGGCTTGTAAGGTCTCTGCATCACAACAAAAAAAACCTTTGTATCTCTATATTTTTGAAATTTCAAGATCATTAGGTATTAAAACTGAGATCAAAGCTCCACTTCCAATGATGAATATTTTAAACGGCGGAATGCACGCTAATAACGGTTTAGATTTTCAAGAATTTATGATTCAACCTCATGGGTTTGATTCTTTTAAACAAAGTTTAATTTGTGGAGTTGAGATTTTTAGTGAGTTAAAACAAACATTGGCCAAAAAAGGTTTCTCTACCGCTGTTGGCGATGAAGGTGGGTTTGCTCCTAATATTAATTCTTCAAAAGATGCTCTTGAATTAATATCAGAAGCGGTGCAGACATCAGGATATAAACTTGGAGAAGAAGTAAGCTTTGCCCTTGATTGTGCTGCAACAGAAATTTTTTCAGATGACGGTTATTATTTAAATGGCAAAAAAAATACCTCAGAAGAGATTATCTCTCACCTTGCTGAACTTCAAAATAATTTTCCAATTTCTTCAATTGAAGATGCCTTGGATGAAAATGATTGGGATGGTTGGATAAATTTAACAAATGTTTTAGGAGAAGAAACACAGCTCGTTGGAGATGATCTTTTTGTAACTAACAAACTCTTTCTTCAGAAAGGAATTGATTTGAAAGCCGGAAACTCAATTTTAATAAAGATAAATCAAATAGGAACTTTAACTGAAACCATTGAAACCATAAAATTGGCTAAAGAAAATAACTATAAATGTGTTATTTCTCACCGATCAGGTGAGACTGAAGATAGCTTCATTGCAGATTTAGCTGTAGGCACTGGATCTGGGCAAATTAAAACCGGTGCGCCTTCTAGATCTGATAGAACTGCAAAATACAATCGTTTGATTTATATAGACGCTTTAGAAAACCTAAAATTTGAAGGAACACGATAAATTATTCCTACATGATTTTTATAAAAAAAAATTTTTTTTTATTTTTATTTATCACAATGACGATAGTTTTTTTTTACTATACGATTAATATCTTTTACGGAGAATATAGTTTTTCAGAAATTAGAAAACTTGAAAAAGATTTAAAGGATTTAAAAAGTTCTAACGAGAAAATAGATAAGGAAAATAAAATTCTATTTGAAAAATACTCAAACATTAATGACAATAAAAGCGATTAGATTATGAGCGAAGATTACTTAGCATTAATTCCAGCAGCAGGTATAGGGTCAAGGGCTCAATTAAAATTAGCAAAGCAGTTCACAGAAATTGGCAGTAAAACCATAATTGAATATGCAATAGACCCATTTCTGTTGGATGAAAATTGTAAAAAAATCTGTGTCGTTACTCAGGAAGAAAATGATATTTGGAATTCATTAGCCATATCAAATCATGAAAAAATAGTTTCATGTATTGGCGGCGATACTAGAATGGAATCAGTTCTTAAAGGGTTAGAATTTTTGATGGAACAAGAGGATAAAGGTTCCCTTGTAGCTATACACGATGCTGCTAGGCCTTGTTTAATCAAAGAAGATTTGCAGAAATTAATGGATTTCGCCTCAGAAGAAATGAAAGATGAAGGCCAAGGAGTGTTGTTGGCACATCAACCTCCAGAAAGTGTGAGTTTAGGTAATAAAAATAAGATCACAAAAACTTTAGATCGTTCAAAAGTTTGGCTTTCAGCGACTCCGCAAGTCTTTTTTTTAGAAGATATTTTAAGGGCTATCGACAACGCTAAGGAAGAAAAAAAAGTTTTTTCTGATGAGGTTGGTGCGGCTTTAAATTTTTTTGACGGAACTATCACTCCAATTTTATCTGATCGAATGAATATAAAGGTTACAAAAAAAGAAGATTTAGTTCTTGTCGAGCAATATCTCAAGCTTTCTGGTCGGTTGTGACAATAAGGATCGGTAACGGTTTTGATGCCCACCAAATAAAAAAAGGGGATGGAATGATTTTAGGCGGTGTTTATATCGCCTGTGAATATTCAATCATAGCTCATTCCGATGGCGACATTATTTCTCACTCAGTCTGTGATGCACTATTAGGTGCGGCAAGTTTAGGTGACATAGGTAAGTTCTTCCCTAACACGGATGAATTCAAAAATATTTCTGGAGCTGAAATGATAAAAATAGTTTTAAATGAGCTCAAATCTAAAAATTACGAAATAATCAATATTGATATTACTTACATAGGTGAAATTCCAAAAATTGAAAAACATAGGTCAGAAATTTTACAAAATTTAGCAAATATGCTGAAAATCGATTCTGAAAAAATTTCTTGCAAAGCAACGACGACCGACAAAATGGGTTTTATGGGAAAAAAAGAAGGAATCTCTTGTCTCACTAACGTCTTAATAGAAAAACCTGCAAAATGAATATCTTATTGACCAATGATGATGGAATTGATCATCCTGGACTGCAAACGCTTCTTTTAACCCTTTCAAAAAAACACAATGTTTTTACTATGGCTCCCGATAGAAACCGAAGTGGGTTCGGGAGCGCCGTCACTTTTCTAACTGAAGTAAAAGAAAAAAAACTAGCTGATAATGTTTTTAGTCTTGACGGAACCCCAGTAGATTGCGTTAAGAATGCATTGGAATTTCACTGTCCTTTTGAACCAGACATTGTAGTTTCTGGAATAAATCCCGGACCAAATTTAGGCCCTGTATTGCTTTATTCAGGTACTGTAGGCGCTGCATTTGAAGGAAGAAATTTGAAATATCCACCCATAGCTGTTTCCGTCGCATCATTTGAAATAAGCGATTATAGTTTTGCTTCTGAAACAGTTTGTACGATTTTAGACAATATGGAAAAAATACATTTAAAACCAAGCTCAATTTTGAATTTGAATGTTCCAGATCATAAAAAATTTAAAAATCCTGAAATAAAAATAACCAAAACTTATCTGGACGAATATAAAGGCAAAAGAGAAAATTTTATAGACGATCTTAGCTGTTTAGAGGAGGGTTCAATTTCTTTATCTCCGATTTCTTTAGAAGCAATTTCAACAGAAAATTTAAAAAGTTTATCGAATCTTTTTGATGAGTCTTGAAAAGAACACTGATCTTACTTACCAAAGGGCTAGACAAGCTTTAGTAGATGAAATTTCATCAAAAGGAATTTCAGATCTGAGAGTCTTAGATGCATTTCTTAAGACCCCAAGACATTTATTTGTCGATGGAGCTTTTTCTTCAAGAGCTTATCAAGATATGTCCTTGCCAATTGGATATCATCAAACTATCTCTCAACCTTTTATAGTAGCAAGAATGGTCGAACTAATTTTGAAAGGGAATATTTTTGATAAGACTCCCCTTGGAACAGTTCTAGAAATTGGTACGGGTTGCGGGTATCAAACAGCTGTTTTATCAAAATTTTGTCGTAAAGTTTTTTCAGTAGAGAGAATATCTCCTCTTGCAGAACGGGCAAAAAAGAACCTCAAATCTGCGGGTGTTAAAAACTATCTCATTAGATGCTCTGATGGTTCATTGGGATGGCCAACATATAAAAAATTTGACGCAATAATTTGTTCAGCTGTAAGTAGAAACATTCCCGATTCTTTAATAAAACAACTTGAAGTTTCAGGAAAATTAATTTGTCCTGTAGGTAATGAAAAAAATCAGAATTTAGTTTTAGTTGAAAAAAAAGAAAATAATAAAATTACAAAAAAAGTTTTAGATTCAGTGCTTTTCGTACCATTGTTAACTGGGATTGTAGAAGATGAGAAGCTTTAAGGTCATAAAAATACTAGAATCCTCATCTAGCCAAATGTAAAATAAACTAATGAATAATTTTGGTGAGTTATTAAAAAGTCATTTGTCTAATTGGTCCTTAGTTTGGTTTGGATTCCTTTTCTGGGGAAGTATTTTTAGTGCTTTTTTGCTTCTTTTTTTTAACAATATAGATCAAGTTTTAATTTATATGATTGGCTATAGTCTAGGTATTGTATTTGGTTTCATTTCAAAATTTAAAAAATGGTCATGGATAAATTAGCTTTTCAAAAGGATCTAAGATTTTCAAAATCAGAACATGTGGACACTTCCTTAGAAGCTGAGAAAAAAATAGCACGCTCGTTTATGGGCCGAATTGAATGGGAGATGATAGTAATTGGACTCAGTCAATTTGCAATTTGGTTAGGGGTTTGGAGCTTAGTTTTAATTGGAATGCTGCCAATTTGGATTGGTTTTCTTATAGTATTGGTGTCTACAACTTTTGCATATTTACCTTCTCATGCAGGTCAACATGGCCATCTTTCTGGAAATAAAAAGGATTTAGCATGGGTAGATTATTTGATTGGGCAAATTTCTTTAATTCCTTTGGCACAATCTCATGACATTTTAAAAATTACCCACCTTAAACATCATGCTCATACAAATGACCCTAACAATGATCCTGATTATAAACATACTCATACAGGAAGCTGGCTGAAATCAGCTCTTGTAGTTCATTTTCAAACAGGTGACAGGGACGAACGGCTTAATAATATGATTAATAGATGGACCGAAACTGAACCAAAATTCAAAGAAGCTGCAGAAAGAGGAACTTTGGTGGCTTTGAGTTTTTTTGTTGTCCAGATAGTTATGGCAATTAATTTTCCTCTTGAAACATTATTATTGTGGTGGTTGCCAAGAAAATTTTCGGTCTCTTATCTAGGAGTTATTTTTTCTCATATGCCTCATCGAAACCTTCCAATAGGAAGACATGCAGATACAAGATTTTGGGCTAATGGAATGAGTAGATTTTTTAATCATTCTATGCAAATACACGCGATGCATCACATGTACCCAAAAATTTGTCATCATGACGAACCAAAAGCCATTGAAGCATTGCGACCATTTATGATAGCTAGAGGTATTCCTGGCGCAGAGAAAATTCCCGAGAGAATTACGAACAATCCTCTAACAAGTTTAAATTCAGCTTAATTAGTATCGAACGGATTTGCCCCTTCTGGCGGGTCGGAAGGTTGGATAGTATGCAATAAGGTAGCCGCAAGTTTATTTTCAGCGTTATATAACTTACCCTCAACAGTTACTAGCTTTCTTCCTAGCTTAATAATTTTTACTTCAATCATTGCCTCCCCAACTTCTACAGGTCTGTGAAACAGAACATGAAGATCCGTTGTTAATGGACCTATTTTAAAATCATAAGCTGAAATCACTACCATTGCCGTTGCATCATCAAGCGCCGCTGTTATCATGCCTCCTTGCACCATATTCATAGGATTAGTAGTTTCTGGTGGAAATGTAGCTTTGAGTTTATAAATGTCTCCATCAGTTTCTACGTATTCCAAATTTAAAAACCGCATAGTGTTACCGGGTTTAATTTTATTCAACCAATCTAGCTTTATTTCCATATACTCCTCGGAATTAATTTTATTCTAAAATTAAGACTTCAATTTTATTATTTGATTCCGCCCATTTTTCTGCATCGGGAAGCGCATCTTTTTTTTCTGAAATATTAGGCCAAATTTTTGAATATTTTTCGTTTATTTCTATGAATTCAATCTCATCTGCAGGAACTTCATCTTCAGCGTATATTGCATTTACTGGACACTCAGGCTCGCAGAGCCCGCAATCAATGCATTCTTCAGGGTCGATAACTAAAGTATTTTTCCCTTCGTAAAAACAATCAACAGGGCAAACTTCAACGCAATCAGTGTGCTTGCAATTAATACAAGCTTGGCCAACAATAAAAGTCATAAACAAATTATAATTTATTTATGTCTATATCAGAGAGCGATTTAAATTCCTTAGCAGAAAAAGTTGCAACCTTATTATTAGAAAATAATTTAACAATTTCTACAGCAGAATCATGCACAGGGGGATGGGTTGGTAAAGAATTTACAGGTATTCCTGGTAGTTCAAAATGGTATGGGACAGGTTTTATCACTTATTCAAATCAAGCTAAACACAATTTATTGAACGTTTCTAAAGATTCTCTAATTAACCATGGTGCAGTTTCCAAAATAGTAGTTGAGGAAATGGCCGAAAGGGCAAGAAAAATAAGTCGATCTAATATTAGTATTTCCATAAGCGGTATAGCTGGACCGACAGGAGGAACTAAAGATAAACCTGTAGGTACGGTTTGTTTTGCCTATGCCGACGAAAAAGTAACTAAAAGTTTTGAAAAATTATTCTCAGGAGATAGAGACGACGTCAGAAGATCTAGCGTAAAGTTTATATTAGAAGAGATTATTAATAATTTGAATTCGTTGCATTGAAATGCTAAATATAGTTATAATACTGTAAATTTATACAGTAACTATTATGGCAACCAAAAATACAAAAAAAGAAGAACTTTCTCCAGATAAATCTAAAAATTTAGCTTCAGCAATCAACCAAATTGAAAGTCAATTTGGAAGTGGCACGATTATGCGAATGGGGGATAAAAAGGTCGAAAATATCCCAAGTATTTCTACTGGTTCCTTAGGACTAGATTTGGCACTCGGCGTAATGGGTCTTCCGAGAGGAAGAGTGGTTGAAATATTCGGTCCCGAATCTTCAGGAAAAACCACACTTACACTTCAAGTTATAGCTGAGTGCCAAAAACTTGGAGGAACTGCAGCTTTCGTAGACGCTGAACATGCGTTAGATCCGATTTATGCAGCTAAGTTGGGCGTAAAAGTTGATGATCTTCTTTTGTCACAACCCGACACGGGGGAACAGGCTCTGGAAGTTGCAGATATTATGGTGAAGTCAGGTGGTGTAGACGTTCTGGTAATTGACTCTGTTGCGGCATTAACGCCAAGAGCAGAGATCGAAGGTGAAATGGGTGATCATCATGTGGGGTTACAAGCTAGATTAATGTCTCAAGCTTTAAGAAAAATTACCGGAAATATTAAGAGATCCAATACATTAGTAATTTTTATTAACCAAATTAGGATGAAAATAGGCGTGATGTTTGGTAATCCTGAAACTACTTCTGGCGGTAATGCCCTAAAATTTTATTCTTCAGTTAGATTAGACATTAGAAGGATTGGAACGGTAAAAGACGGAGATGAGGTTACTGGAAATGAAACAAGAGTTAAAGTAGTGAAAAATAAAGTTGCCCCTCCATTTAGACAATCAGAATTTCAAATTTTATATGGGAAAGGAATTAATAAAGCTGGAGAACTTTTGGACATAGGAGCTGAACACAAAATAGTTGATAAATCAGGTGCCTGGTATTCTTACAATGACGAGAAAATTGGTCAAGGAAAGGTAAATGCTAGTGAGTTTTTAAAACAAAATCCAAAATTGATGAAAGAAATTGAGGATAAAATCTATAAGGCAATCAAAGAATCTGAATCAAACTAAGATATTCACTCCTTAAACCTCTTAATTATTTTAGTAAAATCAAGAATCTCTTTTTTTTGGTCCTTTCTCGAGATCAATTCCACAGTACCATCACTTAATGTTTTTTCACCCAAAACTACTTGATAAGGAACGCCCATAAGATTAGCGTCCCTGAATTTTACTCCAGGATTTTGGTTTCTATCATCAAAAAAAACATCAATGTTATTTGATTTTAGCTTTTGATATAAATTATCTGCTTTTTGATTTAAATCGGTATTATTTTTCTGGTTTATTAGAACTATGTAACATTTAAAAGGAGAGATTGATTCAGGAAATATAATTCCATCTTCGTCATAATTTTGTTCTATAGCTGCGGCTACAATCCTAGAGACTCCTATCCCATAGCAGCCCATAAAGACATCTTGAAGCTTATTATCTTTTTGTATGGAAAGACCCATAGATTTACTATATTTTGTACCAAGTTCAAAAATATGACCCACTTCTATTCCTTTTTTTTAAGCATAAAGTCCCTTTGCCATCTGGGCTTTTTGCTCCTTCTATTTTTTTTGGATCTTTTTCCTCCATTAATTCTATGTTGCAGGCAAACTCGCTTTCGTTACTTAAAACAAGAGTATCTTCACCAGAATCAGCAAGTACATGAAACTCTTCTGATTTGTCTCCACCAATAGAACCAGAATCAGCAGATACAATTTTGTAATCTAAACCAATTCTGTCAAAAATATTTTTATATATTTTTTTCATTTTAGAGTAGGAATCATTCATAGATTTTTCATCACTTCCAAATGAGTAGGCATCTTTCATAAGAAATTCTCTAGCCCTCATAACCCCAAATCTTGGTCTAATTTCATCTCTAAATTTATTTTGTATTTGAAAAAAAGTTACTGGCAGATCCT
The DNA here is from genome assembly GCA_003282105.1 of SAR86 cluster bacterium AG-339-G14. GTDB lineage: Bacteria > Pseudomonadota > Gammaproteobacteria > Magnimaribacterales > AG-339-G14 > AG-339-G14. The sequence goes on along the minus strand of QCAB01000014.1, from coordinate 5,243 downwards.
TATGGCTTTTAACCTCTTTTTTAGCTAATTCGGTCACTATTTCTTCATGAGTAGGACCGAGATAAAAGTCTCGTTCATTTCTGTCTTTGAACCCAAGTAATTCTGGACCATATTCACTTGATCTTCCTGATAGATCCCAAAGATCTTTAGGCTGAACTAAAGGCATAATTATTTCTAGACAACCACCATTCGAAAGTTCAGCTCTTATTATGTTTTCAACTTTCTTTAAAATTAAGGTTCCCAATGGAAGCCAACTATAAATACCAGACGCTATTGGCTTAATCATATTTGATTTGATCATTAGCTGATGGCTTATTAATTCTGCATCAGAAGGCGTGTCTCTCAAGGTTTTATAGTGATATAAAGAAGCTTTCATTGGAAAAATAACTTATGATTCAATATATTTTGCCTTAATTTTGTTTAATTTGTTAATCGAAGAGATCAAATATGCCAATTTATGAATTTCAGTGTTTAAAATGCAATAAAAAGTTTGAAAAAATACTCAGTATTTCTGAATCAAATAAAAAAATAAAATGTGATTGTGGAACCGATTTACAAAGAGTTGTATCAGCTCCTAGCTTTAGGCTTGATGGAAAAGGCTGGTATGAAACAGACTTTAAAACTGGAAATAAGAAAAATTTAGTACAATCTAAAGAACCTAATCAAAAGAAACAGGATCAAAGCAAAAAACCTATTAAAAAAGATAAGCCAAAATCAGATACTTAAATGAGTTCTTCAGTTTTTAATTTATCCCTATCAGATAAAGACAAAATCGTTACCATCAATGGTTGGGTGGAAAAAATAAGAGATCACGGTGGAGTTATATTTATAGATTTAAGAAAAGATTTAGAGATAGTTCAAGTAGTTATTGAGCCAGATGAAAAAGAAATTTTTAATATTGCTGAAACAATTAGGAATGAATTTGTCATCGAAATTACCGGGAAGGTTAAAGCAAGGCCTGACGGAACTCAGAATAAAAAAATGGCAACAGGTGAAATTGAGGTTTATGCAAATAAATTAAATATTTTTTCTAAAAGTAAACCTCTTCCATTTCAGTTAGATGAATATTCTAAGGCTGGAGAGGAAATAAGATTGAAATATCGTTATTTAGACCTTAGAAGACCTGAAATGTATAACAATTTAGTTATGCGCTCAAATATAAATAATTTCATAAGAAATTTTTTAGCTAAAAAAGATTTCATTGAAATAGACACTCCAATGATGACCAAAGCAACCCCAGAAGGAGCTAGAGACTTTTTGATTCCCAGTCGAGTGAACCAAGGTAAATTTTATGCTCTTCCACAATCACCACAACTTTTTAAGCAGTTGCTCATGGTAAGTGGATTTAATAAGTATTTTCAAATAGCTAGATGTTTTAGAGATGAGGACACGCGTAAGGACAGACAACCAGAGTTTACTCAGATTGATATTGAAATGTCTTTTACTTCTTGTGAAGAAGTAATGACTATTTCTGAAAAATTAATGGTAGATCTATTTAAAGCTATATTAGGAGTAAAATTAAGTAAATTTCCAAGAATATCCTACTCAGAAGCTATGGAGAAGTATGGATCAGATAAACCAGATTTAAGGAATCCACTCATCTTAGAGGACGTAAAGGATATTTTTTTCGAATCTGATTTTAAAGTATTTAAAGATCCGGCAAATGATGAGAAAAGTAAATTATTGGCTTTAAAAATTGATAAAGAGCTTTCAAGGAGTCAAATTGATCAATATACAAAATTTGTAGGTAATTTTGGAGCAAAAGGCTTGGCTTACATAAAAATAAATGACTTAAGTGATCTAAAAAATGGTCTTCAATCTCCAATAGTTAAATTTTTATCAGAAGAAGAAATAAGTAAATTAATTTCTAGATTAAATTTAAAAGAGGGCGATACGGTTTTCTTTGGTGCTGGTGATAAAAAGATAGTTTTTGATTCTTTAGGAGCGCTAAGACAAGAACTCGGATTTAATTTAAGCTTGATTGATAAGTCGGATTGGAAGCCAGTATGGGTTACAGATTTTCCAGTATTTGAAGAGACCCCTGACGGCTCTTTAACACCTTCACATCACCCATTTACAAAATCTTTAAGTTCTTTAGAAATCTTAGAAAAGAATCCAAGTAAAGCTCTTTCCGAGGCCTATGACTTGGTCTTAAATGGATACGAACTTGGAGGCGGTTCAATGCGTATTTATGACATTGAGGAGCAAAAAAAGATTTTTTCTATCCTCGGAATTTCAGAGAAAGAAGCTAATAAAAAATTTGGATTTTTCCTGGAAGCCTTAGAATATGGATGCCCACCTCATGGAGGGATTGCTTTTGGATTAGATAGAATTGTTATGCTGATGGCAGGCGAAGATTCAATACGAGATGTCATCGCTTTCCCGAAGACTCAATCAGCGATGTGTTTAATGACTGAAGCTCCAGATAAAGTTTCGGAAGAAGAATTAGATGATTTGGCAATTAAGTCCACATTTGAGGAGAAAGAATAAATGGCTGGCCATTCCAAATGGGCGAATATAAAGCATAGAAAAGGGCGGCAAGATGAGAAGAAACAAAAGATCTTTTCTAAGTTAATTAGAGAACTTACGGTAGCTTCAAAGCTTGGCGGTTCAGAAGTTGCCGATAATCCAAGATTAAGGTTAGCTCTAGATAAAGCCTTAGGGGCAAATATGCCTAAAGATACAATCGAAAGAGCAATTGCTAGAGGATCAGGAGACAATGACTCGGGAAACTTAGAAGAGATATCATACGAAGGATACGGACCAAATGGCGTTGCAGTATTTATTGAAGCAATGTCTGATAATAAAAATCGCACAGTAGCTGAAATAAGACATGCTTTTTCAAAAGCAGGAGGCAGCCTCGGAACTGGTGGTTCAGTAGGTTATTTGTTCAAGAAAAAAGGCCAAATAATTGTTAGAGAATCTAATCAAGAAAAATTATTAGATTTATTAATTTCAGAGGGGATAGAAGATATTGAATCATCCGATGAAGAATTAACAATTATTTATACCGATCCAAATAGTATTCACAATACAAAGAATGCATTACTCAAAGAAAGTATTGAGGTGATAGAAACTGAAATTATTATGGATTCGAGTCAAAGTATAAAATTAAACTCTGAAGAAACTGAAAAAGTTTTAAATTTAATTGAAAGCTTAGAGGATTTAGACGATGTGCAGAATGTTTTTTCTAACGCAGAATTTTCTCTAGAGGGTATAAATTAAAATGACAAATTCTAGAAATAAAGGAGCAGCCTTTGAGCGGGAAATCGCAAATTTGTTAAATGAAGAACTTGAATTAACAATTCCTTTAAAACGAATCCTAGAACAGACAAGAGAAAAATTTTTACCTGACCTAATCCTCGGTAGATGGCACCTAGAATGTAAACGTTACGGCCAAGGTAATGAGCCAATTGAAAATTGGTGGAATCAAGTTTTGGATTCGATAAAAGAAAGAGAATTACCTGCTTTAATTTATAAATTTAACAATAGACCTATTAAAGTTAGAGTTCCTTTATATTCTGTAAATCCTTCATTAGACAAAGACAATTCCAATACGTGTGATTTATTGTGGAAGGATTTTGTTTATTTAATAAAAACTCTCTACCAAGAAGATATAAGGTCTCACAAAAGCTAATAATGTCGTCATTAAAAATAAGAATTTATTTTGAAGACACCGATGCACAAGGAGTAGTTTACAACTCAAATTACTTAAAGTTTTTAGAAAGAGGTAGAACCGAATTCTTACGAGAAATTGGCTACGATCAAAAACAACTTTTAGATAATGATATTATTTTTGTAGTGAAAAAAGTTAGCCTAGATTTTATAAAACCAGCTGAACTAGACGACATAATAGAGGTTAGAAGTAAGATCTTTGGAGTGAAAAATGTCACTTTTTCCTTTTATCAAGAGGTTTTAGATTCCAATGGCTTAAAAATTTTAACAGCTGATGTCAAATGCGGATGTTTGGAAACAAATAACAAAAAACCCACTAAAGTACCTACAAAGCTTCTTAATTCAATGATGGAGAAAAGTAATGGCATTTGAAATAGATTTAATTTCTCTTTTTTTTCAAGCAAGTTTGGTTGTCAAATTAGTTTTAATAACTTTGCTAATTATCTCTTTTGTATCTTGGTGGTTCATTGTTGAAAAATATATAACCTTTAAGAGAGCGGAGCGAGATATATATGAATTCAATAAAATTTTTTGGACTAACAACGATCTTGAAAAAATTTTTACTAAACTTCAGAGAAAAGAAAAACTAATAGGTTTAGAGCAAGTTTTTGTATCTGGATTTAAAGAATTTAGTAAAAAAGAAAAAAATTCTCCAAATCTTGATCAAATTAAAAAAATTTTAGAAATAACTATTTCTAGATGTGAAGAAGAATTTTCTAAAAGGCTACCTTTTCTTTCTACCGCTGCCTCAGTGAGCCCATATATAGGATTATTTGGCACAGTTTGGGGCATCATGAATGCCTTTGGAGGTTTATCTCAGTTAACGCAAGTTTCAATAACGGTTGTAGCACCAGGAATTTCTGAAGCTTTAATAGCGACTGCATTGGGTTTATTTGCAGCTATTCCAGCTTTGGTTTCATACAATTGGAATTTGAATAAGATTAATTCCTTTGTAAACGAGTACAGTAATTTCTCCGAAGAATTAATTATTATTTTTTCTAACCAAATTGATGAGAGCCAAAAACCCTAAGAAATATCTTGCAGAAATCAACGTGATTCCCTATGTAGATATCATGTTGGTTTTACTTCTCATATTTATGGTGACTGCGCCTTTTATTATTCAGGGAATAAACGTTGATCTGCCGAAAGTGGATTCAGCCCCAATAGACGATTTTGAAAATAATTCTTTGACAATATCTATCAATAGTTCAGGTAAATATTATTTAGAGCTTGATACTTTCAAAGATCAAGAGTTGACTTTAGAAAAAATTGAAAACGAATTAAAAAAAATTATAACTAGTAATAAAGTCGAAGTTTTTATAAGAGCGGATTCTCAAGTAATTTTTGATGATGTAGCAAAATTAATGTCTTCTTTGCAAAAGTTAAAACCTAACTCAATTAATTTTCTCACAGAACCAAAAAATGATTAATTATCAGTTAGGTTTTGTTTTATCTCTATTAGGACATGTTCTCATTTTGCTGGTCATAACTTTAGATTTTTCAATTTTTCTCCCTAAGGAGAAGATTTTCGAAGTAATTCCAATTGGTTTTGTACAAGAAAAAAGAGA
>QCAB01000013.1 GCA_003282105.1 SAR86 cluster bacterium AG-339-G14 | reverse complement strand
AAAAGGAAAAGCTTTAATCACAGGAATTAATCTCTAGAAAAAATTAGATTCCCGTCCTCGAGTTTTGAAAATTTAACGTCGATCCAATCTTTAATGTAATCCTGATAATTTACCCAAGGTTTTTTGCTTCCTTGTTGTGGATGAAGATTAATTGATCTTTGAATGTAACCTGAAGAAAAATCTTTCAACCAGTCATAAGTCTCATCAACATCAAGAGGTTTACGTGGACAAGCTGAAGAATATTCATTCTTATCCATATGTTTGATTAATCTACACAAATAAAGGCTTGTTAAGTCAGCTTTCAGCGTCCAAGATGCGTTGATGTAACCAAATGAATTCACGAAGTTAGGGATATCACTATACATCAAGCTTTTATAAGTCATAGTTTTTGAAACATTCACTGGATTATTATTAATTGAGATCGTCACTCCGCCAAAATTTTGAAGCACTAAGCCTGTGGCAGTAACGATAATATCTGCGTCTAAAAAATCTCCAGACTTTAATTTAATCCCTTTCTCCTCAAAGGATTCAATGTGATCTGTTACTACTGTTGCAGATTTATTTTTAATTGCTTCGAAGAAATCACTATTGGGTATCAAGCACATTCTTTGTTCCCAAGGATTGTAACTAGGAGTGAAATGTTTATCGACATCGAAGTCAGGAAGTTCTTTTTTAACTTGATCTATCAAGAATTTCTTTGATCTATCAGGGAAAGCTCTAACTCTTTTGAAGAGTGATTGTTGAATATAGACATTTTTAAACCTTATCAATGCATAGACAAAGGATTCAGGAAGAAATCTCTTTAAAAACAACGCTAGGCTGTCTTCATCTGGCCTAGAAACAAAGTAAGTAGGAGATCTTTGTAGCATAGTAACTAATTTAGCTTCTTTTGCTATTTCGGGAACAATAGTGGCTGCTGTTGCGCCACTACCTATGACAACTACATTTTTATCTTTGTAATCAAGAGACTCTGGCCATTTTTGTGGGTGAATTATCTGACCCGAAAAATTTTCACTACCTTTAAATTCGGGCTCGTACCCTGATGAGTACCTATAATAACCAGCACACATGTAGAGAAATTTCGATTTATAAAGAAATTTTTCAGATGATTTTTTTTCTATAACATTTACTTCCCACAGACCTTCAGACTCATTCCAGTTGGCAGACTCAACATGATGGTTGTATTTAATTTTTTCATCAAGACCATATTCTTCTATTGTTTCTTCAAGGTAATCCATAATGAGAGGACCTGTGGCAATAGATTTTTTATGATTCCAAGGTTTAAAAGAAAATCCTAGAGTATGCATATCTGAATCAGATCTAATTCCAGGATACTTAAATAAATCCCAAGTGCCGCCAAAGTTTTCTCTACCTTCAAATATTGCGTACGTTTTATCCGGACACTTTGTATTCAAGTGTGCTCCAGCTCCAATTCCGGAAATACCAGCTCCAACCACAATAACGTCTAGATAATCTTGTTTCATTTGTTAATTATATTAATAATTGATGATTTAATAAATTATTCTTTTAATTTAAAACCGCTTTCTATCCATTCAGTAATTCCACCCTTTAACGAAAATACTTTTTGATAACCCATATCTTGAAGAGTTTTTGCTCCCACAATAGATCTTACCCCTCTTGCACAATATAGAACTATTTCTTCGGTAGGATCAGAGATATATCCTTCGATATCCCTATCTAAGACGCCTCGGCCAATATGAATTGAATTTTCTATAACTCCAGTTTTGATTTCATTATCTTCACGAATATCTATCAATGCAAAATTGTATTTACTTTCTATTAAGTGTTTTAACTGGAAAATATCAATTTCTTGAACTTCTTTTGCAGCTTCGTTGACTAAATCGGAAAAACTTTTTTTCATATCAATTTGAAAAATATTTTTTTTTCGCAATTCTCACTAAAAAATAAAAAGGTGAAATAATTAAAATACAAACGAACAATTCTGCCCAAAAACTTAAATCGATTCGTGCTCGAATAAATGCAGCAATATAAACACTTCCGAATCCCATAATTCCATAAATTATAAAGAGAGGGACATCAATGTGAGATATTATTTTTTTCAGAAATTCCATTGGATAATCTATATTATTACAGATATTAATACTTAGGATTTAACAGAATGGATGATTTAAAAGATATTGTCTTTACTTATAAAGAACACACGGGTTACATAAAAATAAATAGGCCTCCAAATAATTTTTTTGATTCTGATTTAATCCGTCAGATAGCAGATGTGCTAGAAGAGACGGATAAAAAACAAGATTGTCGATCCATAATTCTTTATTCAGAAGGGAAACATTTTTGCGCGGGAGCTGATTTTTCAAGATCAAATTTTAAGAATGAGTCAGATGCTTACTCAGCTTTATATGATCAAGCCGTTAGATTATTTAGAACGAGTAAACCGATAATTGCTGTTATCCAAGGCGCAGCAGTCGGTGGAGGCCTCGGAGTAGCTCTTGCTGCGGATTTTAGAATTGCTTGCAAGGAATCAAGGTTTAGTGCGAATTTTTCAAAGTTAGGATTCCATCAAGGATTTGGCACCACAATTACTTTGCCTAGAGTGGTCGGTCATCAATTTGCTAAAAAAATGCTTTTAACAGCAACTCGCCTTAAAGGTGAAGAAGCTTTGGCTTGCGGTCTCGCAGATTACTTAGTTGATCAAAAGGATTTAATGACTACTGCAGAAAATCTAGCCAAAGAAATTAATAGCTCCGGTCCATTAGGTGTTCAAGCCATTAGATTTACTATCAATGAAGGAATTGCCGACGAGATAGCTAAAATTGTAAAATGGGAATTATCAGAACAAGATAGGCTTAGAGAGACTTCAGATTTTAAGGAAGGTATTAAGGCCTCACTTGAGAGGAGAGAGCCTAATTTTAAAGGCAACTAATTTTTAATTTTGAGTCTTAATTCGAAGTCTAAAGGACCTAAAGCTTCGTGTTTTTCTTTTAATTTTTTTACGCGCTCAAAAGTTTCATCCGGCATAGGCGCAGATTTTCTTAATTTCATGTCAATGTGAATAAGCAAGCATTCTGAAATTGCTGAAAGTTCTTTTTTTTCATTAAGCAAAATTGCAGCGTGGTGAATAATTTTTCGATTCACGTTAACAATTCTAAAACAAGGATAAATTTTATCGTTTAAGAGATTTTCTTTTATGTATCGGATATTTTCTTCAAGTGTAAATGTTGAATATGTTTCTCTTATTGTTTCTTCATCCCAAGAGAACCCAAGATCTTGATACAAGGGACCAGAACCTTCATCGAATATTTTCGAATAAAAAGCAACATTCATATGACCATTCATATCGCACATATCCTTAGATACAGTAACTAGATTGCCTTTATAGGGGAATTTATTTTCCATACAATAAATTTTATGGCAGATGATAACTTACTTATTATTCTTGGCAACCAATTATTTCCTTTAGAAGAGATAAAAAAAACTGGTGCAAAAAAAATCTTCATGAAAGAGGATTTGGGCCTATGCACAGATTTTAAACACCACAAACTAAAGATTTTATTTTTTTTGGGAGCTATGCGTGAATACAAGAAAAATCTTGAAGCCAATGGTTTTGAAGTTTTTTATTTTGATATCGACAATAAAGAATTTGATACATCCTACCTAGAATTATTAAAAAAAACGCTTCAAAAAAACTCGATTGATAATATTTTACATTTCGAAATTGAAGATAAAACCTTTGCTGCTAAATTCGATAAATTCATTTCTTCAAATCAAATTAAGTCATTACAAATTCCTACGCCTATGTTTTTATGTGCCAGAGAAGAATTCAAAGATTTTTTTGGAAATAAATCACTCCGAATGGTTTCTTTTTATCAAATGATGAGGAAAAAATTAAACGTTTTGATGGAGAATGAAAAACCGATTGGAGGTAAATGGTCTTTTGACGACGAAAATAGAAAGAAACTTCCTAAAGAAATAGACGTACCAGTACTTCCTGTACTTAAACATTCAAATGATATAGATAAATTAAAAAACCAAATAGCTTCAAAATTTAAAACACATTATGGTGATCTTGAAACGGTTTGGTTCCCGATGAATAGAAAGGATTCCTTATCATGGCTAGAAAATTTTCTTTCCCATAGATTTCATAATTTTGGAACTTATGAAGACGCGTTACACACGGAACATAATTTTATTTTTCATAGCGCCCTTAGCCCCCTTCTTAACATAGGTTTATTGACTCCAAAAGAAGTGCTAGAAAGATCTATTTCATATGCTGCAGAAAATGAGGTTCCTCTGAATTCACTCGAAGGATTTGTAAGGCAAATTATTGGCTGGAGAGAATTTATCAGGGGGACTTATCACTTAAAAGGAGATGAAGAAGAAAATTCAAACTTTTTCAATCACACAAAGAAACTGACAAAAGAATGGTACACGGGTGAAACAGGAATTCCACCCTTAGATGATGCAATAAAAAATTGCGTTAAATTTGGCTTTACTCATCACATCCCAAGATTAATGATAATCAGCAATTTAATGACACTAGCCCGAGTCGATCCAAAAGAAATTTACAAATGGTTTATGGAAATGTTTATAGACTCCTCTGAGTGGGTAATGACTCCAAACGTCTTTGGAATGGGAACGTTTGCAGATGGAGGAATTTTTGCTACCAAGCCGTATTCCTGTGGATCAAATTATCTTCTTAAAATGAGTAATTATAAAAAAGGAGAATGGTGTGATGTTGTAGACGGTCTTTACTGGAAATTTATGGAAGATAATATAGATTTTTTTAGATCCAATCCACGTCTGTCAATCATCCCCAGATCACTAGATAAGATCAATCCTGAGCGGAAAAAGAAAATCTTCAAAGAGGCTAATAATTTCTTTGAAACTTTTACAAAATGAAAAAAAATACCTCAGAAAAAATTTGTCCAGTCTGTGAAAAACCTTTTAGCTGGAGAAAAAAATGGGAAAAAAATTGGAACGAAGTAAGATATTGCAGTGAAAGGTGTAGAAGAAATAAAGTTAAGAAATAGAAATTACTACCTTTCCTATCAATTTTCTATCTTTTAGGTATTTTAAGGCCTTAAGCGAATGTTCAAAACTAAAGATTTTACAAATATGAGGTTTCAATTTACCTTCGTTTGCTAAATTATTGATGATGTCGATATTTTCTTTTCCAAGATCTGGATTTTTTCTACCGTACTCGCCTGCTCTTACACCGATAACTGAAAAACCTTTGATGAGGGGATAATTCACTGGAAGGTTTGAAATTCTACCTCCAGCAAATCCTATGACCAATAATCTTCCACCCCAATTAATACATCTTATTGATTCATCAAACACATCACCACCAACGGGATCATAAATTACATCTGCTCCATTACCATTTGTTAATTCTTTTACTTCTTGTCTGAAAGAAGTTTTACCATCTTCTAAAGTATTAACAATTTCGTCAGCTCCCCAAGATTTTACAATCACTAGTTTTTCATCTGAAGTTCCAGTAGCTATAACTCTTGCGCCGTAAAGTTTTCCGAGTTCTACAGCAGCCATTCCTACTCCTCCAGTAGCGCCATGAACTAAAAGATTTTCGCCTTCGACTAGATTTCCTCTCCTAATTAAACCTACAAAAGCCGTTAAATAAACTGTTTTAAAAGCGGCAGCTTCTTCAAAAGAAAAAGATTTTGGTTTCTGTGAAAGCATAGATTCTGGCAGAACGATTTCTTTCGCAATCGCCCCATGCCCCCAACTTCCAAACATGACTTCATCGCCCTCCTTGAAAGTACAAGATTGTGAACCAACTTCTGAGACAATTCCTGCTCCTTCCATACCCAGAGCAAAAGGTAATGTGGGTTTATTTTGATATTTTCCCTGAGTCATTAACAAATCTGGGAAATTTAAAGAAGCGGCTTTGATTGAGACTTTTACAGAATTTTCTTCAACTGAAGAGATAGGTATTTTTTTAAAGGATAGTCCTTCAAAGTTGTCTGAAAGATTTGAACAAACAAATCCCTCAGTAAACTTTTGACTCATTAATCAGCAAGAAATATTATCCTTGCGCTGATTTTGATTTGATATTTTCTACGTTAGATTGAGCAGCCTGATGTTTACTTAATTCTATACGAGCCACTGTTCTTCTATGAACTTCGTCTGGACCGTCAGCTAATCTTAAGGTTCTCATTCCTGCATACATTCTTGCTAAAGGAGTATCTTGTGAAACGCCACCACCGCCATGTATTTGAATTGCTTTATCAATCACTGAAAGTGCCATTTTAGGAACTGCAACTTTAATTTGAGCTATGTCAGATTTGGCGATTTTATTTCCTAACTTATCCATGCGATCTGCAGCTCTATAAGTAAGTAATCTGCACATTTCAATTTCCATTCTACAATCAGCAATAATATCGTAGTTCCCACCTAGCTCAGCTAATTGCTTCCCAAATGCAACTCTTTCAAGAGATCTTTTGCAAAGCAAGTCTAATGCTCTTTCAGCAACACCGATAGTTCTCATGCAATGATGAATTCTTCCTGGCCCTAATCTCCCTTGCGCAATTTCGAATCCCCTTCCTTCACCTAAAATCATATTTGATTTAGGAACGCGGACATTAGTAAATTTCATGTGAGCGTGCCCATGTGGGGCATCGTCATTTCCAAAAACCGTCATCATTCTCAAAATTTCAACTCCTGGAGTGTCCATTGGGACTAAAATTTGCGATTGTCTTTGGTGTTTGGGATTGTCTGGATTTGATACTCCCATGAAGATAATAATCTTACATCTTGGATCTCCAGCTCCAGAAGTCCACCATTTTTCTCCGTTGATGACATATTCGTCGCCATCTTCAACAATAGAGCTTGAAATATTGGTTGCATCTGAAGAAGCTACGTTTGGCTCAGTCATTCCAAAAGCAGATCTTATTTCACCGGCAAGTAGAGGTTCCAACCATTCTTTTTTCTGCTCATCCGTTCCATATTTATCTATTACTTCCATATTTCCAGTGTCTGGAGCCGAACAATTGAAAACTTCTGAAGCAATTCCTACAGTTCCCATTAACTCTGACAAAGGCGCATACTCAAGGTTAGTTAACCCATAGCCGTATTCTGATTCTGGTAAAAATAAATTCCACAAACCTGCCTTTTTAGCTTTCGCCTTTAATTCATCTAAAATAGGAGGTTGTTCCCATCTTTTACCGTTAGCACTCATTTCTTCATGTTGCTGGTGATAAGTTTTTTCACCTTCATAAAGGTGATCGTCCATAAATTGCTGGATTTTGCTTAATAATTCTTTAGTTTTGTCAGAATGTTCGAAATTCATAGTTTATTCTCCAATTGTGTTAGAAATTTTACACATTTCCTTAAAAATTAGTATATTTATTAAGTTATAAAACCATACCAAATGATTAATTCTCTCGATCGAATTTCTGTTGCGACAAGTGATCTAGAAAGATCCAAAAAAACTTTTAATGATTTCTTTGATTCTTCACCTGCATTTGAGGTGGAAGAGAAGAATCTTGGTTACAAAAGTTTAATTTATAATTTTGAAAATACTCGACTTGAATTAATAAGTAATTTAGAAAGTAAAGAAAACTCAGAGTTATCAAATTTTTTTATTGATAATCCAAATGGTGGCTTGTATGGATTTTCTCTTCAATGTGAAAATAAAGAAGTCTTTGATAAAATAAAAGAATCTCCGTCTATTGAAGTTGTAGAAAAAACCGAAGGAAACAAAATAACTTTTCAAACAAGTGATCTAAAGCAATCAAAAAAATTTAAGCTTTCCTTAAACCATTATGGTTCTCCGTTATCAAGTAAAAACATAAATTCTGATCTATTCGCCTTAGATCATTTAGTAGTCACAACTAACAGTGGAGACAATTTGGTCAATTTGTATAAAGAAAAATTAGGAATTAGACTTGCGCTTGATCAAACGGTAGAGGAATGGGGAGGTAGAATGCTATTTTTCAGAACAGGTCACGCAACTATAGAAGTTATTGATAACAAGGTTCCTGGAGAAGATAACTTTTGGGGCCTTGCTTGGAAGACAAAAAATATTGAAAAGACTTGTAAGAGACTAGCTGAAAAAAATCTAAATGTAAGTGAGGTTAGAAAAGGCAGAAAAAAAGATACCTTAGTAGCGACAGTTAAATTTGATGAAATTAAAATACCCACCCTTTTAGTTGAACATTTAGATTAATTTACTTTTTAATAAAACTTTTTTTAAAGCTTCTCTCTACTAATTTGCCTCTCAATAAACTAACTTCATAGGAACTCTTTTGCTCTCTAAAACTTACAGACTTAAAAATATTTTCATTTTTGATATGTAATGCAGCTCCGCCATCGACGGCAAAGATATTTTTTACTTTCTTTGACAAAATCATCTTTTTTACTGTTGGCTTTCTTTCTGGTTCCTCGTCGTAATGGGGACAGCAAGTTCCTTTGATAATATTCATGCAGGGCATTATTTTTAAGTTTGAACTCCATGAATCAGTAATTCCGTTTTGAAACCAGCAGATGGCGCCTGCACTGACGCCACTCATCACTATTCCATTTTTATATCCTTTCTTTAGAATCTTATCCAAGCCCCATTCTCTCCATACAGCCAACATACTTTTTGTGTTTCCACCGCCTACAAAAATTGCATCTTGATTTGAAATTAATCTTTTTAAGTCGGGTGTCCTTTTAAAAAAATCTAAATGTGAAGGGTTACAGTTTAATTTTGAAAAAGTTGCATAATAATTTACTTTATAAGCTTCATTGTCGCCAGTAGCAGTAGGAATAAAGCAGATATTAGGTTTCTTTTTTTTTGTTTGCTTGAGAATGTACTCTTCAATTATACCTTCACCAGGATCACGGCCAAAACCCCCACCTCCTATGGCAACGATATTTCGTTCTTTAACCATAATTAGTCGTGGTGCGGATAGAGGGAGTCGAACCCCCACACCTTTCGGCACTGGTACCTAAAACCAGCGTGTCTACCAATTCCACCATATCCGCATAAAGGGTTGCTAAATTAATCTATTCTGCACTGCTATTCAAGTCAAAGGAATTTAATTCCTTGTCTATATCAAGTAATCGCTGATTTATCTGAATTCTATAGGCGTCTATTGAGTCAATGGCTTCAAAAAGTTCCTTGAATTTCTGATCATAGATGCCTGTGCTTAGTTCAAGGGAAGACAATTTTGCCAATCTACTTTGTACTTCTGAAATTGAATCATTTATATTCTCCATTCTATTTTTTATGTCATCAAAATTTTGATTGGTAGTATTAGTAGCTTCCGTGATCTCGTTTACTTTTGTTTCTAATAAAGAAATATTTTTTTTATTTCTTTTATTACTTAAGTCCCATAATTTTCTAATTTCTGAATTAAGCAACTTTATATCTTGCAAAATACTTCCAACCCTCTCCTCAGAACTATTATTTTGATTTAATACACTTTCTTCAATACTAATTAACCTAGAATTAATTTGATTTAAGTTTTCTTGTTGTTGCGTTAATCCACTATAAAACCAATAAAAGAAGAAAATAAATAGCGATAGAAAAATCAAGGGCAATACTAATGATCTCGGTGGTACTTGAGAAGAAGCAAATATTTTTCTGGTCACTAAGCCCCTATTTGATGGCTTATTTGCTTTTAATTTGTCTTGATTCATTGTAGATTTGTATTTTATAGAAATAACATTTCAAAGGGAGAAAAAATGAATTTTGAATTTTCAGACGAACAGATGGCGATGAAAGAAGAGGTTAAAAAACTTCTCGACAAAGAAAATTCCTTAAAAAGAAATAGAACAATACTTGAAGGTGAGGAAAAATTTGACAAAGAGTTATGGGACTCTTTAGTTGCAATGGGTTTAACAGCTGTAACTATTCCTGAGGAATACGGCGGCATTGGTATGGGCTATTTAGAACTCTGTGTCATAGCTGAAGAATTAGGAAGAGCAATCGCACCCGTACCCTATTCCTCAAGTGTTTATTTAGCCACTACAGCTATTTTAAATTGTGCTGATGAAGAGTTAAAAAAAGCATATTTACCGAAACTTGCATCAGGAGAGATCATCGGTACATTTGCTCATGCTGAAAGCTCTGGATTCCCACTAGAAAAAAGTATCAATTGTAACTACACGTCAGGAAAAATTTCTGGTTTAAAAGCAGCCGTTCCAGATGCTGACGTTGCTGATTTTGCTATTGTTTCGGCTAAAAATGACTCTGGAGTGGGATTATATTTAATTGATTTAAATACAGACAAGACAAAAATATCTTCTCTAGATACTTTTGATCCGTCAAGATCTCATGCAAATCTAGATATATCTGAAGCTGCTGCAAAAGAGCTTGTTTCTGATGGTTGGCTCGAGATTGAAAAAATTCTTGATCAATCAGCTGTTTTATTTTCATTTGAACAAATTGGTGGTGCAGAAGCGGCAATGAATATGGCAAAAGACTATGCTCAGGGGAGATATGCTTTTGGGCGTTCCATTGCTTCATTTCAAGCCATCAAACATAAGGTTGCTGATATGTACATTTCTTTGCAATTGGCCAGATCAAATTGTTATTTTGGAGCTTGGGCTCTATCTAATGAAGCTGCCGAACTTCCTACTGCTGCCGCTACAGCCCGTGTAAGCGCTACTAAGGCGTTTTATGAATGTTCTAAAGAAAACATTCAAACTCATGGTGGTATGGGCGCGACTTGGGAATTTGATTGTCATTTGTTTTATCGAAGATCTAGACTCCTTGCAAGTAACATAGGCAGTCAGGGAGTTTGGAAAGAAAAGCTCATTTCTTCGATAGAAAAAAGTAATTTACAGATATAATGTTCAGTTATACAGCTAGCAATTATTTTAAAAAATTGATTTACTAATAAAAAAAAGAGGAAATTATGGATTTCAACGATACTCAAGAAGAAGCTAAATTCAGAAAAGAAGCTTCAGAATGGCTTAAAACAAATTTCGATAAATTTGACAGTGAAAGATCAGCCACTGACAAATCATCAAAATCATCTGCAGAACCAAGCAAAACACCTATGGACGAGAGTAAGTCTCTCGAATTAGCAAAAAAATGGCAAACCATTAAGTACGATGCAGGATGGGCTTGTTTACATTGGCCCAAGGATTATGGAGGTAGAGACGCTACTCCCATCGAGAGAGTGATATGGTCACAAGAAGAATCTAAGTTTCCTATCCCAGGAGGCTTCTTCGAAATAGGTCAAGGTATGGCTGGCCCGGTAATGATGATGTATGCCACGGAAGAACAAAAAAAGGAACATTTACCTCCTATGGCCAAAGGAGAAAAAATATGGTGTCAATTATTTAGTGAGCCTGGAGCAGGTTCAGACCTAGCTGGTATCAAAACAAAAGCTGAATTGGATGGTGACACTTGGACTATAAATGGTCAAAAGGTTTGGACTTCTGGAGCTCACTACTCAGATTGGGGAATTTTAGTTACTAGAAGCGACTTTGATGCTCCAAAACACAAAGGTCTTACCTATTTCTTTCTTGATATGAAGTCTCCAGGAATAGAAATTCGTCCGATTAAACAAATAAATGGTGGTGCTAACTTTAATGAAGTTTACTTTACAGACGTTAAAATACCTGACTCACAAAGACTTGGAGACGTTGGAGATGGTTGGAGAGTAGCTTTGACTACACTTATGAATGAACGTCTCGCTGTTGGTGACGCTTCTGGTGTAGATTTTAAAGAAATCTTCGAACTCGCAAAAGAAAACGATTTTTACGGCGAGCCAGCAGTTAAAAATTCAGCAGTTAGAGAGAAACTAGCCGATTGGTACTGCGAGTATTCAGGTTTAAAAAATACAAAAATGAGAAGAATTTCTGCTTTGTCAAAAGGAGACACTCCTGGACCAGAGGCTTCGATCACAAAAATTGTGAGCGCAAACAAGCTTCAAGACATTGCTAATTTTGGAATGGACATTCTAGACCAAGCTGGAATTAATAGTGACGGTAATATGAAATATCACGGCAGTCTTCTAGGTGCACCTTTAATTAGAATTGCGGGTGGTACAGATGAAATTTTAAGAAATATTATTGCTGAACAAGTACTTGGCATGCCTCAAGACGTTAGATTGGACAAAAACGTACCATTCAACGAAATACCTACTGGCGACAAGTCTAATTAAATAGAAAATAGAAAGGATTTCTTAGCCTATTTTTACAGCCTCTAAATTGTTGCCTATATCTGTCTGCTGATCGTTGCACTTTATCTCCAACATCAGTCAACCAAGGTTTTGATTTGTACGATCCTCGTTTAAAACCACCTGGGCCTTCGTGATAGGCTAAATAAAGTAGTCTCGCGTTGTCTATTGGTATCCCAAGATTTTTACTGTTTCTTTTATTGTACCAACCAATAAAATCTACAGAATCCGCAAAATTTGTTCTAGATACAAACCGCCTTCCTGTTTCTTTTTTGTATAAATCCCAAGTACCGTCAACAACTTGAGCGTAACCGTAAGCACTACTCTTTCTTTTCCAAGGTATTAGTCCAAATAGTATTCTTTCCCTTTCAGGTTTAGCTCCTTGCTGAAATCCTGACTCTTGCTTAATGAAAGCCATAGTAATTGAAGGCGCAATGTCCCATCTTTTGTAGGTTTTAATTGACGCACGGTACCAACTTCTTTTTTCATCAAATATTTCACATATGTTATTTGGACTTTTAGGTGGAGAAGTTACGCAAGAACTCAAAATTAAAACGACTAAAAATAATTTTAATATTCTCATGTTTTATTGATAAATGACTCTAAGTTTTCGTCTGAAATAATCTTAATATTTAATTTATTCGCTTTCGATAACTTGGAACCAGAATCTTCTCCGGCAATGAGGAAATCAGTTTTTGCTGAAACGCTATTTGTTACTTTAGCCCCCATCAATTCTAATTGCCCTTTTAAATCCTCTCTGGAGTATTGAGACAATTTACCAGTGATGACAATAACCTTATTTGTTAAATGACTCGCTTTAGATTTGTTTTGATACTTAAGGTTTAAACCAAGTTTTAGAAATTCATTTATTATTTTTTTGTTGTCGATGTTAGAGAAAAAATTTTCTAGATTTGTGGCAGCGACCTCACCTACATCATCAACCTGTATAAAATCGTCGTACTTAGCTGCTTGGATTGAGTTTAAATTAGTAAAGTATTTTGACAAATTTTTAGAAGTTTCTAACCCTATTTCCTTAATGCCTAAAGCATAAACAAATCTATGTAAGTCGGTGGTCAAACTACTATTAATTGAATCCAATAACTTTTCGGTAGACTTGCTGGCAAATCCCTCTAAATCGATAATTTGCGATTTGGATAGTTTATAAAGATCAGTAACTGATTTTAAAATACCTATTTCAACAAACACATCTATTGTTCTTTGACCAAGTCCTTCAATATCCATGGCGTTCCTTGAAACAAAATGTTTTAAAGTTTCTTTGAACTGGGAAAATCCAAAACACTTTCGGTCTGTTGTTTTCAATTTATTGCAATCTAACATTGGTGTATTGGATTCAAAAAAGCTTATTGGTTCTTTACAAGTTGGACAATGACTTGGGGGAAGCACCTTTTTTGCAGCTGCTTTTCTCTCGTTAATTAAAACTGCAGTAACTTTTGGAATTACGTCTCCAGCTCTTATTATTTTTACATAATCATTTTGTCTTACATCTAATCTTTTCACCTCATCCATATTATGAAGAGTTGCATTTGAAATAGTCACTCCTCCAATTTTCACTGGCTCTAAATTAGCCACTGGAGTCAATGCGCCTGTTCTTCCCATCTGAAAGGAAATTGAAATGATTTTGCTTTCTCCTTCTTCAGCAGCGAATTTTTTTGCAATTGCCCATCTTGGAGATCTTGAAGATGCTCCCAACATATTTTGTAATGATTTATCATTGACCTTAATTACTATGCCATCAATTTCGTAATCTAATCCATCTCTTTTTCTGGTGAGATGACTTACATAACTGTTTACTTCTTCGATGTTTTTACAAAGCTTGCAATCATCAGAAGTTGGTAACCCCCAACCTTGAAATGTCTTTACCATATCAACTTGCGTTTCGAAAAAACTTCCCTCTGAAATGAATCCGACGCTATGACAATAGATATTTAAAGGTCGTCTAGATGCAATTGATGAATCTAACTGTCTAACACTTCCGGCGACAAAATTTCTTGGATTTGCAAATACCTTTTGGTTGCTTTTTTTAAAAGTATTATTTAAAGATTTAAAGTCTGAAATTTTTACGAAAATTTCGCCTCTAATTTCAATTTTTTTTGGAATTTTTGTATTTTTAGAATTTAACTTAGTTGGTATGCCTTTTATGGTTAAGACATTATGAGTCACATCCTCTCCTACTGCCCCATCTCCTCTCGTGCCAGCTTTTATTAAAACACCATCTTCATAAAGTAAGCTTATTGCTATACCGTCAATTTTTGGTTCAACAATATAATCGAATAAAACCGAGTCTTTTAATTTATTTAGATTTCTTTTTTCAAAATCAAAAAGATCTTGTTCATCGAAAGCATTATCTAAAGAAAGCATAGGTAGTTCATGCACAAATGCTTTTAATTCAGATAATTTGACCCCCCCTACCTGATTGGTCGGTGAATCAGATACGTCTAAAAAAGGATGTTTTGATTCTAAATCTTTAAGTTTTTTAAAAAGAAGATCATATTCTCTATCACTTATTTCCGGTGAATCATCAACATGATATTTATCGTTATGATAAGTTATTTCTTTTTTGAGATCAGTGTGTTGATCTTTGATATCTCGCTTAGATACCATTGATTAAGAAAGATTATTTAAATCAAATTCTTCAGCCATTTGAGAATAATGTTCAACCATTTGTTGCGTCAATGCATTTCTATCGGAATCAAGTACTTGAGATGAAAATTGTTTTGCCACAAGTTCTGAAAATTTAATCAACTCTGCTAGAGAATTTACTGAATTAGTCTTTGGTTTCATCGAATAAATCAAAGTCATTACATTAGTAGAAATTATGTTTTCTTCTAACGAAAACTTTCCCGGATTTAATCCGTTTACAAAAAGAAAATTATTTTCCTCTTCTAAATTAATTTTGAACCATCCACCTTCATCTGAAAAATCAAAGTCTGAATTTTTTAAAAAGTGAATGAGCGGCTCATACTCAAAAACATTTTCCTCAGCTTCAAGATGAATTGTTATTAAATCTGTCTTCTCATTTGATTTAAAAACTGAATCATAATTATCTGATTCTATGGATTCATCACAATCGTCCAATATTTCTTCATTAATGGGTGTTTGATTTTCCACAATTTCTTCTTCTGATGCCTGAACAGGTTCAAATAACTCTCTGGAATTAACTTTTTTATTTATTTCTATCGAAGATTTTTTTCCAAAAAAAAGTCTTCTGAACATCAACAACAAAGTAATAGATATTATGATCCCTAACAATAAAATTATAATTTCATTTATGCTCATTAAACTGTTGCCATTTTGATAGCTTCATCAATATCTACTGTAACTAGTCTAGATACGCCAGGTTCTTGCATTGTAACACCTATTAAATGCTTGCTTTTTTCCATAGAAATTTTGTTATGAGTCACAAATATAAATTGAACTCTATCTGACATTTCTTCAACCATCGAAATAAATCTTGAAGTATTGAAGTCATCTAAAGGTGCATCTATTTCGTCTAGAATACAAAAAGGAGCCGGGTTTAAAGAAAAGAAAGAAAACACTAAAGCTATAGATGAGAGTGCTTTTTCACCTCCAGAAAGTTGTGACACATTTACGTTTTTTTTACCGGGAGGCATAGCTTTAAAGACAATTCCAGTATCTAAAATGTCGTCTGAAGTAGTTTCTAATTGAGCATGACCGCCGCCAAAAAGTTTAGGAAAAAGTTCTCCAATTTTGATGTTTAAACTGTCGTATGTATCTTTGAATAAAGTTTTAGACTCCTGATCAATTTTTCTTATTGCATTCTCTAAAGTTTTTAACGCGCTTTCTAATTCTTCAGATTGATTATCTATTTCTTTTTTTCTTTCTTCTTCAAGTTTATATTCTTCTGCTGCTGCTAAATTAATTGGGCCAATCCTCTCAATAGAATGTTCAACTTTTGTAATTTGTTCAATATAGTTTTCTTCGGTGTCTTCTGTGGTAATTTCGTTAAGTAAAGTTTTAATATCATGACCGTCTTTTTCTAGTTGTTTCAGATATATTTCTGCCTCAGAAAGATAACCTTGTCTATTAATTTTTGAGTCTTGTGAGTCTTGTCTAATTTTCTCAGCATTTAAATCGCAGTCATGAGAAGCTCTTTCTAGAGATCTAATCTCTTCAGACAACACTGAGAATTCGTTTCTAATTTCCATTAAAGAATCCTCAACATTACTTCTTGACTCTAAAAGAGGTTTAATTTCCACCTCGAGAGTTTTTATAGGTACTTCCAAAGATTCAATTTCTTTTTGCGTATTAATTAAAAGCCTTCTTTTCATTTCTTCTTCTTTGTTCATAGAATCTTGATCACCTGTTACCTGAGCGATTCTTACTTTTAAATTAGTTATTTCGGAGCTGAGACTTAACAATTTGTCTTTTTGTACAACAAATTTTTCTTCTTGTTCTGAAGTTTGATTTTCAATTGCATCAACTAGCTTTTTCATTTTATCGTCGAATTTAATTATTGAAGAGTAAATTTGATCTAAGGAATCTGCGCTAAATTTAGAAAAATTATTTTTGTGGGTAGCCAAATTTGTTTTTACGTCCTCTAACTCTAGGAGGATCTGTTTAGACAAAAATATTGGAGACAAAGCTCCATCTATCTCAGAAATGGAAGCATCCATTCTTTCAAGCTGTGGCTCCTTTTCTTTTAGATCTAGTTTAAGCTCATCTAGAGCTTTACTGTTAACGTCTTTTTGACCGGTAAAAGTTTTTAATTCATTTTCAAGATTTTCTTTTTGAATAGCCAACTCGTTTTTTTTATTTTTTTGAAAAATTAATTCTTGTTCAGATTTAGAAAGTTTTGCTCCACTAGAGTAAAACTCCTCTTGTGCTTTATTTATTTCCGTCTGAATTTCATCTTGCCTTATTTTTGATTTATCAATTTTGGTTTGAATTTCTTGTTTTTTAGAATTTATTTTTTCAATTTCCAAATCTGTTTCCTTAATCGAAATGTTTAGTTTGGCAGCAGCTTCATTTTTTTCTTGCCAGTTAAAAGCTTTCAACATTGAATTCAATTTCTGTTCCTTTATTTTCAAGTCGTTGTATCTCTCTGCAGATTTCACTTGCTGCTTGAGTTTTAATAATTGACGATCAATTTCATCACTTATGTCTGAAACTCTGTTTAAATTTTCTTTCGTTCTTTTAATTCTGGATTCTGTTTCTTTTCTCCTTTCTTTGTAAACTGAGATACCGGCAACTTCTTCAATGTAAGCTCTTAATTCTTCAGGCTTTGAACTAATCAATTTAGTAGCCATTTCTTGCTCTATGACAGCATAACTTCTTGGGCCCAATCCAGTTCCAAGAAAGATATCGGTAATATCTTTTCTTCTGCACTCAGAATTATTTAAGTAATAATTAGATTTACCATCTATATCTACAGTTCTTTTGACGCTAATTTCTGAATAGGATGAAAACTCGCCACCAATTCGACCATCTCCATTATCAAACAATAATTCGACGGAGGCTCTTGCAGAAGGTGCTCTTGAGGAGGATCCGTTGAAGATAATGTCTGCCATTGAGTCTCCTCTTAAATTTTTAGCAGATATCTCTCCCATTACCCATCGAACGGCATCAATAATATTTGATTTACCGCACCCATTTGGGCCAACAACTCCTGACATTTCGCTGGGGAAGGAAATCTTCGTTGGATCAACGAAAGATTTAAAACCAGATAGGCTAATGTTTTTTAACCTCATATTTATATGAAAGTCTTATTTTATATGATTTCTACAAATCAATCATGCAAAAATTATTGTTCCAACTGTTTTATTGCCGCGTTCATAACAATTATTAATGCTTTTTTTTCATCTTCTGACTCCACATTATCTAGAGCTATCGCCCAATTATTAAGAGCCTGTTTAAAGTTTTTTTTACCGTAAAGATTTAATCCATTCAAGGTGAGAGCTTTATAGTTCGATGGGTCCAAAAATAAAGCATTATTAATTGCTAAAATTATATTTTCGTTAAATGTCTTATTATTTTTTAAATATAACGACTCTGCATATCTAGCGTAGATGTCAGAATCTAGTAGATTAGGAAACTTGCTTATGAATAATGAAAAAACTTTTGAAGCTTCTTCGTAGTGTTGATTAGACATTAAGTCTGAAGCTAGCAAATAAATCTGCTCTGATGATAAGTCTAAATTTAATAAGTTATCTAACTTACTCTGCAGTTCATTGTGAGGATTTTCGTGATCTAACCTCTCATAAAAACTTTTAAACTCTAAGGTTTGAAAATTTATATTTCCGAAAAAAATAAAATAAATAATTAGACAACTACAAATTGCACTAATAAGGCTAAGGGAAATATTCATTTACTTCCTTAGCCTCGATAGCAAAATCATTGAGAAAATTATTAAAATGATTGGGAAAAAATAAAGTAGAAATGTTGATGCATTTCTTGGAGGAGAAAATAAAACTTCGTCGCCAAATGTTCCAGACACTTTTTCTTTGATAATTGATTCTGTTGTACCGCTTCTGATTTCATCGTAAATGAATTGTTTTATATCCAAAGCAATTGGTGATGAGGAGCCACTGACATTAGAGCCCTCGCATAAAGGACATCCAATTTCATAAGTTAATTTATTGAATAAATTTTGCTCTTCTGTCGAATCAAATTTATAAAGTTCTATTTCACTAAAAGATAGTGAATGGAAAAAAATTAAAAACCAGATTACTCTAATCATTTAAAAAAGATTGAAATTTATCAAACCAAATCTTGTCATTCATAATGCCAATGTGTTTAACCAAAATCTTATTTTTTTTACTCACTAAATAGGTTTCGGGCGCTCCTGCGACACCTAACTCAAACCCTAAATCTCCTAGCGGATCGAAAACATTCTCATAATAAGGATTACCAAATTGGATCAACCATTTTTTTGCTTTTTCTAAATCATCTTTGTAATTAAGACCGATAATTTTTATATCTTGATTTTTAAGATTCATTAGAAAACCATGCTCTAATTTGCAATTAATACACCAGGTTGCCCATACGTTTATTAACTTAAATTCACCTTCTTCAAAAATACTTTGGTCAATTTTTCTTTTTTGTAGAGTTTGAAGTTCAAATAAAGGGATGTCAGAAACAATCAATGATTCTTTTTTTTCATAATTCAAATTTAAAAGAAAGATGCCCGAAATAAACAAAATAAAAATTAAAGGGATACTGATTAGGTAAGTTTTATTCATCTAATAAAAACCCTTCTAGTAAATGCAAAGACTCCTCCCAAAGTCATTAATAACGCTCCCAGCCAAATAAATCTTATAAAAGGCTTTGTTTGTATCTTTGCAATCCACTCGCCAGTATCTAAGCGCTCGCTTAAACTGATATAAACATCTTCCTTAAAATTTATTGAAATGGCAGATTCAGTCATAACGCTCTTTGAAGCAGGATAAAAAGCTTTTTCAGGCTTTAAATTAAATGTTTTACCACTAGCTAAATTTTCTACTTCAAAGTGAGCAATCTGAGAGAAGAAATTAGACTCTTTTCTGGTGTCTTCTTCTAACAGGGTAAATTCATAATTATTCAATTTTACGCTTTCACCAATGTCTAAAATAACTTCTTTTGAGTCAGAATGACTTGAGACCACACCTATTCCTAAAATAGTTACTGCGATTCCAAAATGAGCTAAATTCATACCGAAGGAATTAAAGAAAAGTTTTCCTTTATTAAAATTTCTGAATGCAGAAAGAAAGACACCAGCTAAAATAAGACTCAACATGATTATTCCTGCAAGATTAAACAAGCTAAGATCATTGAAAATTAAATAAGAAAAAAAGATCGACAGGCCAAAAAGAGAAAGAAGAATAATCAAAAAAGGTTTCAATTCTAAAGGAGATTCTTGCCACTTAGTTAAAACTCCATAGCCTTGGAAGAAGGCTAAAAAGAAAGCAATGGGAACTGTCACTAAGTTAAAATAAGGAGCTCCTACGCTGATATTTTTTCCATCACTAAAAATCTCGTAAAAAATTGGATAGATTGTCCCAAATAAAATTATTGCTGCCAAAATCACTAAAAATAAATTATTTATTAACAAGAAATATTCTTTTGAAATTAAAGAATAATTTATAGTATTTTCATCATTAACATCCGATTTAAAAAATACATAAAAAGAATAAAGAGTAATTCCAAAAGTAAGCAGCAGAAGAATCAATCCACGCTCAGGATCTAAAGCAAAAGAGTGAACAGAAGTAAGAATACCTGAGCGAACTAAAAACATACCAATAAAACATCCAACAATACATAGAATTGAAAGCAAAATTGTCCAATTATTAAAAATTTTTCTTGAGTTACTTACAATTGCAGAATGGAATAAAGCAGTAGCTAACAGCCAAGGTACTAATGAAGAATTTTCTACGGGATCCCAAAACCACCAACCACCCCAACCCAATTCATAATAAGCCCACCAGCTTCCCAACGCTATTCCTAGGGTTAAAAATGACCAGGAAAAAACAGTCCAATTCCTTATTTTTGAGGTCCATCCTTCTTTGACGTTTAAACATCTACCTAAAGCTATAGAAAAAGGCACAACTAAACCTGCATATCCTAAATAGAGCATTGGGGGGTGAATAGTAAAAGCAAAATCTTGCAAAAGTGGATTTAGATCAGTGCCGGATAGTGACGGTATTGGTAACAATCTCTCAAAAGGATTAGAGGAAAAAATTATAAATCCTAATAAACAGGAAAGGATTAGATGAAAAAAAGAAAGAACAATATTCTTATCTTTAATTTTTGAATAATTATTCATAAAGCTAAATGCAATCATCCAAAAACTGAGAATCAAAACAAATAAAAGGAGAGAACCTTCATGTCCTCCCCAAAGAGCAGAAAACTTATAGTAATCTGGTAAATTTGGATTGGAATTATTTGCTACGTATAAAACGCTAAAATCATCGGTTAGAAAAGCGAACTCGAGTAATAAGAAGCTCACAAGGAGTAAAAAGAAAATTATGTAAGCACTTTTCTGAAGGTCATAAAATTTAGTGTCAGAGTAATACGAATAGGAAGTACTTAAAAAGCAAACCGATGAAAGCGTAAAAGCCAAAATTAAAAGAATATTTCCTATTTCTGGGAACATAGTTACTCTAGAGCCTTTTCAACTTCTTTTGGTACATAATTTTCATCATGCTTAGCTAATATTTCGTAGGCTTGAAACTCATTTTTGTCTACAAAAAAATAACCTGTTGCAACGACGCCTTTGTTCTCTTTGAATAAATCGGGGAGCAATCCATTATATGTTACTGCGATTGTATTTTTCAGATCAGTTATTTCAAAGTAAATCTCTAGAGAGTCGGTATTTCTCAAGAGAGATTTTTCTTTAACTAAGCCCCCTGCTCGAATAGAACGATCTGAAGAAGGAGGATTATTTTTTAAATCGGTTGGAGAATAAAATAAATTAATGTTCTCTTGTAATGCTGACATTACAAGTAATAGAGATATAAGGATCGAGACCCCAACGAACAGAATTATATAGATTCTATTTTTTCTATGCGCTTTCAATTTTCTTCACTTGCTTTTTAATTCGCTTCAATTTCCTCAAAGGTATAACTAAGTTAATTAAAATAATTAAAAAAGTTAATCCTAAAACTATCGAGAGGTGCGTAGAAATATTAGTTAGATCAATCATTTCCAAGAACAAGATTTTTAAACCAGCTTTTATTAAGCTCCCTCTTTGCTATTTCGGCTCTCATTGCCATTAATCCGAACAAAAAAACTAAGATATAAAAAGAAAAAATACATATTAGAAGTGGGTATAACATTTCGTTAGCTATAGAAGACTCTG
The DNA here is from genome assembly GCA_003282105.1 of SAR86 cluster bacterium AG-339-G14. Taxonomy (GTDB): domain Bacteria; phylum Pseudomonadota; class Gammaproteobacteria; order Magnimaribacterales; family AG-339-G14; genus AG-339-G14. Next base: position 7,225 of record QCAB01000013.1, on the reverse strand, counting down.
AGAAAACTTTAATTGTCGCGGGTTGATGCAGTGTATTCCACCAATCAACAGATTTTTTAATTATAGGCAAATTAATTGCCCCTACCATAGTTAGTATAGAGACTGCTTGATCAGCTGATTTTTTATTATCAAAGGATGAGTACAGTCCAATAATTACTAAATAAAATAAGAGCAAAACCAAAGTTGAAGTTAATCTAGCGTCCCATATCCACCAAGTCCCCCATGTTGGTTGACCCCAAATAGCTCCGGAAATAAGCGCAAGAATTGTAAATGAAGCACCTATTGGAGCCATAGCATAGATAAACAACCCTGCCATTTTCATTTTCCAAACCACATAGACAAATCCAGCAATTGCCATCGCAAAATAAACAGTCTGTGCAACTGATGCTGCAGGAACATGTAAATAAATTATGCGATAAATTTCGCCTTGAGTGACGTCTGTAGGTGAAAAATAAATTCCCCAAATTATCCCTAAGAAAAAAATAGGAAATCCTAAAATGAATACAATCGGTATAAATTTACTAGAAAACTTATAAAACCATGGGAATGAGCCAAGCTTGTGATAAAAAGATTTAACTGTGCTAAAAATATTATTCATAATGCAGCCTTATAGCCCCCATACAAGCTAAGGAAATAATTGGAATGGTCAGAAACAATAAACTTAAAAGTAAAAGCAGAAAAAAACCGATGTTTTCACTTGAGTAAGTTGAAGCGCTGGAACCGAGGATCAACACCGGTAGACTTAGAGGCAACATAATTGCTGAAGCTAAAATTGAATTTTTGCCTAAAGACAATGCGCCAGCCAATGCGCCAAAGAAAGAGATTATTATTGTGCCAATAAGCAAAGAACTCAAAAGATTCAAAAGATTCGATATTGGAAAATATAATAGAAACACCATTGACGATGACAAGATAATTAAAGGAAGCGCTGAGAATAACCAATTCACAATTATCTTGATTAATACAATTTGTAATATCGAAAAATCTTTTGCGTAAAAAAGATCCAATGAACCATCGTCAAAGTCCTCTTTAAAGATAGTTTGAACGGACAACATTCCAGACAACAAGATACAGATCCAGATTATTCCTGGAGCAAACCTTGAGAGTTGACTGGGATCATTTGAAACAGCTAGAGGAAAAAAAGTAATGCAAATTAGAAAAAAAACTATTGGACTAATTATGTTCGAAGACTTTTTAGAATAGACCAATATTTCTCTAGAAAAAAAAGTTTTTATAAAATTCATGACTTGTAATCATTGAGGTTAAGCTCAACGCTATTTTTTATATTTTGATCATGAGAAGTAAAAATAATCGAAGCCCCATTAAGAATTTTAGAATCTATAGCTTCCATAATTATTTCTTGTGATTCTGTATCAAGATTTATGAAAGGTTCGTCTAGAAGATAAATCGAACTATTCGAAGCCAAGCAACAGGCTAAAATAATTTTTCTTTTTTGCCCTTCCGATAGTTCAGATATTTTGGTTAATAAAAACTCTTTTAAATTCAATTTTTCTAAATAACTTTCTAATTTTTTTTTATCGGAATTTATTAACCTAAAGTCATGTTGTAAGTTTTCCTGGACTGTTAAATTTTCTTTAAGAGCATTTTTATGACCCATGTAGAAAATTTCATTCGACAAGTTCTTAAGAGATTCATTATTACTTTCATCTAATAAAATTTTGCCTTCATAATTTTTCAAAATTCCAGTTAAAATTTTAATTAAAGTGGTTTTTCCGGAACCATTGGCTCCTGAAATTTTAACTACTTCCCCTGGGTTTAAGTGAAATGAAAGATTTTTGAACAAAAATCTATCCGAATAAGCGTAAGATAGGCCTTGTATCGTTAACATATATATTAATATCGACTATTATAGCCAAATTATATAAGTAGGAATTTCTAATGACAGATGAATTTGGAAAGAGAATAAGTATAGAAGAGGTAGAAGAAGGAAAGTCTTTCACACCTAAATTCGACGAAAATGGTCTTATTCCAGTTATTACAGTTGAAGATTCATCTGGTGACATCTTGATGCACGGTTATATGAATTCGGAAGCGTTAATCAAGTCAATAGAGTCCAAAGAAGCGCACTATTGGAGCAGAAGTAGACAAAAGTTATGGAAAAAAGGTGAAATTAGCGGCCTAAAACAAGCTATTGTCAAAATCTTAGTTGACGATGATCAAGATTGTATTATTTTTAGAGTAAATGTCGCCGGCTCTGGAGCAAGTTGTCACGTAGGTTACAAGTCTTGTTTTTATAGAGTTCTTGAAGATAAAGAAAATCTTAAATTCATTGAAACAGAAAAATTATTTGATCCTGCAGAAATTTACGAAGGTGAAGATAATCCTACTATTCTCTAAAGCCCTTGTAGTTTAATTGGATAAAACGGCCGCCTCCTAAGTGGCAGCTCTAGGTTCGATTCCTAGCAGGGGCACCAATGAAAAATTTATTAGGAAAAACTTAGATCTCTAGACTTGATCCGCATCTTATCATTTTTAGAGCCTTCGAACCGCCATCAAGTAATGGTTCCATAATATCTGCCAATCCAGTTTCTGCTCGCCATGCAGCATATTTTGAGTGATCATCTAATGTCTCCCAATCTTCTATTAAAAAGATAGTGTTTGAAGATGTTTCTTCAAAAGTCTCAATGGAAATACATCCTTCAAAAGCTCTCGTGTCAACCAAGGCTATTTCTAAAGTATTTTTTAATTCTTCAAATTTTTCTTCTTTAGCTGGAAAAACAACAATAACTAAATTCTTCATAATTTTTATATTTGTATATTAATATTAAAATTTATTAAAACATTAAAAAAGAAATATATTAAGGAGAGAAAATGAAATATCTATCTACCATCTTAATCACCTTATTTATCTCTGGAGGCTTATGGGCACAGAATCCTGAAGAAGCTGTTCATAAATTTTTTGAGTTATTTAATAGCACGGATAAAGCGAAACTCAACGAAGCTTCAGACTCTCCTTTTATTTTTCTTATAGGAAATAATAAAACTGTTTCAGAAAATTATGGTGACTCATTAGACTTCGAAGGCCTAAGAGAACAAGGCTGGGCATATTCAAAAATAAATGAATCCGAATTGATATATGCTGATTCAATATCAGCGATGGTAGAAATTAATTTTTCGAGAATTAATCAGGATAAAGATGTTCTCTCAACAACTAATGCTACTTATTTTTTGTTGAACAAAGAAGATAAGTGGCTATTAAAAGGAGCATTCATAAACTCTAATCTCTCTCTTGGCGAATGAAATTATGATTTATATATATTTGATTAGATTAATATTAAATCTACCTGGTATTTTTTTAATTTGGCTTTCTGGTAGCAGGCAAAAATCTACTAAAGGAAATAGAAAACTAGATCCAGGATTTCAATTTCTTTTAAAACATATGGGAAAGGTCGATCCATCTAAAATTGATCTATCATTATCGTCTTCTGATATCAGAAAAATCATTTCTAATGCTCAAGATGATATTAAATCATTAGAAAAGCCTCTTGCTAAAGGAGTGAGCTATAAAGATCATCAGGTAAAAGGAGAAGGCGGATCGATTCGGGTCAGAGAATATACTTTGAAAGAACTTAGTAATAATGCACCAGCCTTGATTTATTTTCATGGAGGAGGATGGGTCCTAATGAATATAGAAAGCCATCATGCTTTTACTGGGTTTTTATCTAAGACGCTTGAGACAAAAATTTTTTCAGTTGATTATAGATTAGCACCTGAAAATCCTTATCCTGCCGCTTTAAACGATTTTGATGCAGTTTTTGATTGGTTAGAGCTTAATCATGCCGAATTAGGGATTGACCCCCGAAGAATTTCAGTTGGTGGAGATAGTGCTGGAGGAAACTTATCTGCCTGCATCTCAATAAGAAGACAAGCCGAAGGCAAAAACCTACCAAAAGCACAATTATTGATATATCCAGTTACAGATCTAACTTTTTCCTCAGATTCAATAGAAGAACTTGCTGAAGGTTTTTTCTTAACCAGAGAAGTGATGTATTGGTTTAGAGATAAATATCTTGAAGCTGAAGAATCATTTAAAGACCCATTCATTTCACCATTGTTTGCTAAAAATTTATCCCATCAGCCTCCTGCAGTAGTTGTAACGGCTGGATTTGATGTTTTAAGAGATGAGGGAGAAGCCTACGCCAGGTTACTTAAAAGTTTTGATGTAGAGACTTATTATCACGAATATCAAGGTTATATTCATGGCTTTGTTAATATGGAAATGGTGAAAGGAGTTAATGACTCAATTATTAAGTTTTGTAACGACTTTAAAAAAATTAATTAGTTTTAGATAAAGAAGTGAAAACTCTATCATTTAGAAGCTCCGGTCCAATTGGAAAATACTCAAAGGAAGGGTTTATTTCTTGAACTTCTGCCAGAGTTTTGCCTTCAGATATAAATCCTTCAATTTTATTTCTTACTTGAACGAGGCCATTGAGATAAGTTTTTATAATTGATTTATTGGCAATGTCGCCATGACCAGGAACTACTATAGTATTTTCATCAATTATATTTAAAACTTTTTCTAAGCTATAGATCATTCCATCAATAGAGCCTCCGTTATCAACATCTATAAATGGAGCTACTTCTAAGTTTCCTACATCACCTAAATGAATAACATTTGCATTTGGAAAATGAATAATGCTGTCGCCAGTAGTATGAGCCGGACCAAAATGAAGAACATTGATCATATGATCATTAATATTTAGTGAGAGTTTTTCTTTGTATAAAATATTAGGAATAGCATCTTCTTCATAGGGTTGTTGAGGCCAACCAATAGAAACTAAATTTATATAAGTTCCTTTTTTAAAAAAATCTAAAGTATTTTCATGAGCATAGATATCAGCGCCCAAGGGTCCATAAGCTCTGTTCCCTTCAGCATGATCAAAATGAAAATGAGTATTAATTACAAAATCTACCTTTTCACCGCCTAATTCGTTTATTTTTTCTAAGATAATGCTTGAACTGTCTGGAAATTGGCTATCAACAATCAAAGTTCCATCTTTGCCAATTGATACCAGAATATTTCCCCCATATCCAAATATAACGTGCAAATTGTCTGTCAAAGAGGTAGCTTTTATAAACGAAGATTCAAATCCTGCCCAACCTAAAGATTCTAAAAACAAGTTCTGTTCTTCAGTGTATGAATATTTTTTATTAGAAACGTTTTCAGAACATGAGACAATAAAAAAAGTAAAGATCAAAGGAAAATATTTCATTACTTTAGTATTCATGAATATGCCGATGTTACCGTAGAAATAAAATTGCTTGCAACGTCGTCCCAAGAATATTTTTTTTAATATGCAATACACAATTAAAGCCCTGACATACAGGGCCTTTTATTTGAATGCTAAATAACTGTTGATGATCTTAGAACAACCTGATTTACTAAATGTGCGCTTATAGGTTGTTTGACATTAAATGCAGCAAATTCTTCAGCAGCTGCGTCTTGAGCTTTTCCCATAGCCTCAAAACTCTCAAAACCCATTTGATATAAATACTGCCCTGCATATCTTCCTCCAAAAGATTGTAAAAGTCTGACTCTAGCACCATATTTTTCATGGATTTCCATTGCCTCTTTGCAAGACTTTAAAAATTGACCGGTCTTTCCCTGCTCAAGGATTGGCTGCCATGCAGTCGATATACTAATCTCTCCTTGAGTTTCGGCCCCTTTTTCAAAACCTGGAACTTCCACTAACTCCGAATTGTCAATGGCTACTCCAGACCAGCCAGTGATTACCTTGTAATAATAAGCCTGCATATCTGCGTCGGTCATCATAGTATTCATCGCTTCGCCATAATTGGTCCAATTTTCGAAAAAATTAATTGAATATACTTCTATAGTTTCAGTTCCAGAGTGACTCACTCTAACAACTGTATTTATTCCCTTTGAATTCATTAATTCTGCTCCTTCTCTAATCATTGAATTAAATTCTTCGAAACCAAATATTCCCCATTCTCTTCCATTACCTGATTGTTTAAATCCACCAAACGGATCATTTATTCCAGTTGGAGCGTTATTAATGTGCACATTTCCACTCCTTATTTTTCTTGCCACTTCTAGAGCATGATCTGGATCTGAAGAAGAAACATAGCCTGATAGTCCATAAAGAGTATCATTCGCAATTCTTACTGCATCATCTTCGTCTTCAAATGGAAGTATGCAAAGAACCGGCCCAAAGATTTCCTCTCTAGCAATTGTCATATCGTTAGTAACATTGGCAAACACAGTCGGTTTTACAAAATAACCTTGATTGAGATCATCAGGTTTTCCTGGTCCTCCAACTACTAGTTCTGCGCCTTCTTCGATACCTTTTTCAATAAGACCTTGTATTTTATTGAATTGAACATCACTAACTACTGGCCCCATAGTGGTTCCATCTGAAGAGGGATCTCCAACAACTGTTTTTTCAGCGACTTCTTTTGCGGCTTGTTTTGCTTCATCTTGTCGAGAAGCTGGAACGAGCATTCTTGAAGGAGCATTACAAGATTGACCGGTATTGGTAAACATATGTTTAGTTCCTCTTTTTACTGCTTCAGTGAAATCAGCGTCATCAAGAATAATATTTGCTGATTTACCTCCAAGCTCTTGATGAACTCTTTTCACAGTATCAGCAGAGCCCTTAGCAACTGCAATCCCCGCTCTTGTTGAACCTGTAAATGACATCATATCTATTCCCGTATGAGCCGACATAGCTTCACCTACGGTAGGTCCGTCACCATTCACTAGATTAAAAACTCCTTTTGGCACTCCCGCTTCATGGATAATCTCAGCTAGTATCATTGCATTTACTGGAGCAATTTCTGTAGGTTTTAGAACCATGGTGCATCCTGCTGCTAGAGCGGGACCAACTTTGCATGTAATTTGGTTGATTGGCCAATTCCAAGGTGTGATCATGCCAACAACCCCAATAGGTTCTTTTCTTATTAGAGTTGAACCCATCATTTCTTCAAAATTGTAGTTTTTTAAAGTTGCAACAGCAGTCGCTAAATGACCTATTCCTGAAGCGGCTTGTGCATTTTTAGAGAGTGTAATTGGAGCTCCCATTTCTTTAGAAATTGCTTCAGCAATTTCATCAGTTCTTTCCATATAAAGCGCAACGATTTTTTCTAAAAGCACTAATCTTTCTTCAGGGGAAGTTTGACTAAAAGAAATAAAAGCATCTTGAGCAGCTTTTACCGCAGCATCTACATCTTTCTCACCGCC
>QCAB01000012.1 GCA_003282105.1 SAR86 cluster bacterium AG-339-G14 | reverse complement strand
GCTTCTACTACTCCTGTTGATCAGAGGGTTGTAGAGAAGATGAAGTCTTGTTTGTCTATCGATGGAAATTTTGGAAATCCTGGGTCAAGATCGCATGCTTTTGGATGGCAGGCCGAAGAGCTTGTTGAAGAAGCTAGAATTAATGTTGCTGAACTTTTAAATTGTGATCCTCGCGAAATAATCTGGACTTCTGGAGCTACTGAGTCAGATAATTTAGCTATAAAAGGTGCCGCATATTTCTACAAAGACAAGGGTAAACATATTATCACTTCAAAAATAGAACATAAAGCTGTTCTAGACACGTGTAGACAACTCGAGAGTGAGGGATTCGAAGTCACCTATCTTGAAACTAATGATAAGGGTCTGGTTTCTTTAGAATCTATCGAAAATAATCTTAGAGATGATACGTCTCTGGTAAGTTTAATGCATATCAATAACGAAATTGGCGTTTTGAACGATTTAGAGAAAATTGGAGAATTGTGCAGAGATAAAGGAGTTATATTTCATGTCGATGCGGCACAAAGCGCAGGAAAAGTTAATATCGATCTCTCAAAATTAAAAGTAGATCTCATGTCCTTTTCGGCACACAAAATTTATGGCCCCAAAGGGATTGGCGCATTGTACGTGAGAAGAAGGCCTAGAATAAGATTGCAACCACTTTTTCACGGCGGAGGCCAAGAGAGAGGTATCAGAGCAGGGACATTGCCGACACATCAAATTGTTGGCATGGGTGAGGCCTTTAAACTAGCTAATTCAGAAATGAAAAATGATTTTAAGACTATATCTTCTTTTAGAGATCTTTTGTGGAATGGATTAAAAGATATGGAAGAAATTTACATTAATGGTTGTCTTGAAACTGGATATCCTGGAATCTTTAATCTTTCTTTCAACTTTGTCGAAGGTGAGTCATTAATAATGGCTTTAAAGAATATTGCAGTTTCTTCCGGTTCTGCTTGCACTTCGGCAAGTTTAGAGCCGTCTTACGTCCTTAGAGCTTTAGGGAGACCTGATGAATTAGCTCACAGTTCTATTAGGTTTTCTTTCGGAAGATTTACTAAAAAAGAAGAAGTTGAATCTACAATTGATCTTGTTAAAGATTCGGTATCCCAACTTAGAGAAATATCTCCTTTATGGGAAATGTATCAAGATGGCGTAGATTTAGATAAAATAGAGTGGGCGTAAAAGAATTATTATGGTGAGGTAAATATGGCTTATTCGCAAAAAGTTGTAGATAAATTTGAAAAAACATTAAAGAATCCTGAAGGAGCTAGTGTTGGCAGGTGGAAGCCTGGCGATAAAGATTTCCATAGGGTGGGAACAGGGATAGTCGGAGCCCCTGCTTGTGGTGATGTTATGAAGCTTCAAATTAAGTGTGAAAATGTTGATGATAAGAACGTAATTGTAGATGCGAAATTTAAAACTTATGGATGTGGCTCTGCTATAGCATCTAGTGGTCAATTGATAGATATGCTTAAAGGTAAAACTTTAGAAGAGGCTCAAAAAATTTCTAATCAAGAAATTGTTGATATTTTAGAACTTCCGGCAATTAAAATTCACTGTAGCGTTCTAGCAGAAGAAGCTATACATCGTGCTATAGATGATTTTAAAAGTCGAAGAAATAATGATTAATGCCCAAAATAAAAGTATTACCTCACGAGGAACTTTGCCCTGAAGGAGCAGAGTTCGAATCTGTCGCCGGAAAATCTGTTTGCGAAAATCTTCTTGATAACTCAATAGATATTGAACACGCATGTGAGTTATCATGCGCTTGTACTACATGCCATGTAATATTCAGAGAAGGGTTCGAAACGTTAAATGGATCTACAGACGATGAAGAGGATTTGCTAGATAAGGCTTGGGGATTGGAGCCTAATTCAAGATTGAGTTGCCAAACTTTAGTAGACGATAAAGATTTAACTATTGAAATTCCGAAATATACAATTAATATGGTTTCTGAAATACACCCAAAGAAAGATAAGGATACTGGTCCCATGCAAAATACTATTTCAAATAATGATTTTAGTTTTTCAAAAAGCGCAATAAATCACATTACAAAATTACTGGAGAAAGATAAATCTACCGGAGTAAGAATTACAGTTAAAACCTCCGGGTGTTCAGGGTATGCTTATGATCTCAGCATAGTAAAAGAAGGAAAGAAGGACGACTACTCTGGCAATTTTTCTGATATAAATTTATTCATTAGCAAAGAAAGTTTTATTTTTTTGAAGGGAACTGAACTTGATTATGTCCAAAATGGACTTAATTCTGAGCTGATTTTTAATAATCCTAATATTTCAGCTCAGTGTGGTTGTGGTGAAAGTTTCAGTATTGATCAAGAGCTTTTTCAAAAGGCTTAATTTCTCAATTTAACAATGAAATGGACCGATACGTATGAGATTGTCGACGAGTTAATCGAGAACCACTCTGACATAGATCCAGAGAAAATTCTTTTTACAGATTTAAGATATTTAGTTTTTAATATTAAAGGGTTTGAAGATGACTTTGAAAAATGTAACGAGAGGATTTTAGAAGCAATCCAAGCAACTTGGATCGATGAACTAGATTAAAGAATGGAAAAAACTCTTTGTATTATAAAGCCTGACGCTGTAAAAAATTCTTTTGTTGAGGAAATTAATAAGTCAATCAAATCTAATGGCTTGGAAATTATTAATTCAAAACAAATACAACTATCAAAAAAAATTGCAGAAGATTTTTATTCGGAGCATGCAGAAAGACCATTTTTTTCTGAACTAGTAGAATTTATGACTTCAGATTTTTCAGTTGTACAGATATTACAAGGAGAAGATGCGATTTCAACATATAGAAAACTTATGGGAGCCACAAATCCAGAAGAAGCCGAAGAAGGGACTTTAAGAGCAAGGTTTGCAGAATCTCTTTCTAAAAATGCAGTTCATGGTTCAGATTCTGCTGACTCAGCGATTAGAGAAATTGATATAATGTCGAAAATTTTCGACTAAACATGAAAAAAACTTGGATCTCTAAAATCAAAGAGGTCAGAAAAATAAAAAACTTATCATTAGAAGAAGCTTCTAAGGTCATAAATGTTCCTGTAGCCTTTTTAAAAAATTTAGAAAAAGAAAAATTCAAAAAGCTTCCTCCAGCGGTTTTCACAAAATTTCATATAAAAAAATATTTTGATCTTCTTGAAGTCAATGCAGACGAGTGCCTCAAGGATTATGAAAATTATATTTCTAGAAAAAGGAAAAAAAATGAAGATAAAAATGTTAAAAAAAGAGAAGCCCTTGAATCTAAAAATTTTAATTACTATCTTCTAGTTTCTTTTGGATCTTTTTTTGCAGTTGGACTTTTTTTACTTTTTATATTTTCTAATCCTTCGACTGAAATAACTTCGTCAGAAATAAGTAGTGATGAATTACTTTCAGAAAATTTTGATTTTAGCCCCGATCAAGAGATAAAAATTTATGAGTCTTTTTCAGAAAGCCTAGTTCAAGAAGATTCAGAAGAAAAAGATTCTAATTTTACTGTCTTAGAAGATATACCTTTGAAGCTAAACTTGGAGATATTAGGAGAAAGCTGGATTGTATTAGAAGATAAAAATGAAAGATTGCTTTATGAACTTATGCAAACAGGTTCTTATGAGCTTAGAGGCGTTCCGCCATTCTCCTTTAAAATAGGATATGCTCCGGCAGTGAAAATATTTATTTCTGACAAAGAATTAAATTTTAGAAAATTTATAAATAGAAGTTCAAATTTTGCTTCTTTCTATACAATAAATGGAAATGATGTCGAAAAAAACTGAAATTAAAAGAAGAAAATCGAAAAAAATCTTCGTCGGCAAGGTAGCGGTCGGCGGCAGCTCTCCTATCTCAGTTCAGAGTATGACTAATACCGATACTGAAGATGTAAAAGCCACAGTAAATCAAATAACCACTCTTGAAACCGCCGGCGCCGATTTAGTCAGAGTTTCTACGCCTACAATGTCTTCGGTGGAGGCTTTTAAGGAAATTAAAAAACTAACAAATGTTCCTTTGATAGCTGACATTCATTTTGATTATAAAATTGCTTTGGAAGTTGCTAAGGCTGGAGCTGATTGTTTGAGAATTAATCCCGGAAATATAGGATCTGCAACAAAAGTAAATGCTGTAATAAAATGTGCAGAAGATCATGATATCCCTATAAGAATAGGAGTAAACGCAGGATCGCTTGAGAAAAAACTCCAAAAAAAATACGGAGAACCTTGCCCTGAAGCCCTTGTTGAATCAGCTATGGGCCACGTTGAAATTTTGAAGAAAAATAACTTTGAAAACTTTAAGTTAAGTATCAAAGCATCTGATATAGATTTAATGACTGAAAGTTATCGTTTAATTGCAAAAGAGATAGATCAACCATTGCATCTTGGCTTAACAGAGGCAGGAGGCTTCAGGTCTGGTACCGTTAAATCATCAATAGCAATTAGTCAATTATTAAGAGAGGGAATTGGAGATACGCTCAGAGTTTCTTTAGCCTCAGATCCAGTAGATGAAATAAAAGTTGGATTTGACATACTCAAATCTTTAAAGCTCAGAAAAAAAGGCATAAATTTTATTGCTTGTCCAAGCTGTTCTAGACAAAACTTTGATGTCATTAAAACGATGAATGAGTTAGAAGTGAGGCTTGAAGATATAAAAGAAAGTATCGATGTCGCAGTCATTGGCTGTTATGTAAATGGTCCTGGCGAATCTAAGGCGGCTCACGTAGGCCTCACTGGAGCAAGTCCAAAAAGTTTAATTTACGTTGACGGAACTCCAGATGAGAAAATAAGTAACGATCAAATAGTCGATCAAATAGAAAAAAAAGTAAGAATAAAGATTAAGGAAATGGCTTCAAAAAAAGAAAAATTAATTGCAAGCTCCTAAATCATGAAAAAAATACAAAAAATTAGAGGTGCTCACGAGATAAATCCCAGCGAAGCAAAAAATTGGAGTGAAACAACCAAAAAAATAATTAGTTTTTTTGAGTCCTATTCTTACGAAGAAATAAGATTGCCAATTATTGAAAATACGGACTTATTCTTAAGATCGGTAGGGGAAGAAACTGACATTGTAAATAAAGAAATGTTCAGCTTTGAGAGTAAAAGCGGGAAATCCTTATCCCTTAGACCAGAGGGAACAGCAAGCTGTTTAAGAGCCGCAATTGAAATGGGTCTTACCGATTTAGGACCACAAAGACTTTATTATCATGGTCCGATGTATAGGTACGAGAGACCGCAGAAAGGAAGAAACAGAGAATTTTATCAATTAAGTATCGAAGCTTATGGATTTAAGAAATTCAACATTGAATTAGAGATGATCGATTTATCTTATAAATTGTTTTCTCATTTAAATTTATTCGAACCAATTTTAGAAATTAATTCCTTGGGATCGGAAAACAGTCAAAAAAAATTCTCTGATGCTTTGAAAGAGTATCTTTTACCCCTTAAAGATCAACTCGACCTAGATAGTCAAAGGAGACTATCATCAAATACTCTAAGAATTTTAGATTCAAAGAATCCTGAAACTCAAAAATTATTAAAAAAAGGGCCCAAACTTTCACAATTTGTTGAAACTCATTCTTTAGAGAAATTTGAAGAACTAAAAGATAAAATCTCCAAAAAAAATATACCTTTTTTAATTAACGAAAATTTAGTAAGAGGATTAGATTATTACAATGATGTAGTTTATGAATGGAAATCCAATCAACTTGGGAGTCAAAATACTTTTTGTGCGGGCGGAAGATATGATTCATTATCAAAAAAATTAGGGGGAAGGGATATCTCTGCAGCAGGTTTCTCAATTGGTCTTGATAGACTTATGCTGGCAATCCCTGATGACTCTTTCAAGACGTCAAGGAAAAAAATTATGATCATTATTTTGGAAGATAGTTTTTATTCTTTTGGAGCTAATCTTGCAGATAAATTAAGAAGTCAATTCCAAGAATTATCTGTAAGATACGACGGTCTAGAGTCGAATCTTAAAGCTCAATTAAAAAAATTGATAAAGGAAAGTTATGATTTTGTAATAATTCTTGGCAAGGAAGAAATAAAAAATAAATTACTTTCATTCAAAGATTTAACAAAAAGCGAAAATCAAGTATCACTTTCAGAACAAGAAATTTTTAAAATTCTAGAAACAAACTTAAAAGATGAATAATTTAAACTTAGAAAGCATCCTTTTATTTTTAAAAAATAATTTTTTTTATTTTTTAATAGGTCTTCTTTCATTAGCGGTTATTTTTGGATCTTATTTTGTATATAAAACCAATGAAAGAAATAAGATTTATGCGTCTCAAGAAGTTTATGAAGAATATTTGGAAGAAATTAATTCACTTGAGGAAATCGACATCAAAGCTTTAGAAAATTTGTCATATAAATTGAAAGACATATACGATGAATCTACTTATTCTTTAATGGCTGATTTTTATTTGGTGAAAATTTATTTTGAAAATGGAGAAGAAGAAAAAGCTTTGAATACAATTTTGGAACTAAATTCTACTCTTGAAGGAAAAAATTCGTCTAAGTCTTTTTTAAGAGACTTATCTAGGATTAGATTAGCTTCGATTTATGTAAATTTTGATAGGTTTGATGAAGCAAGAGAAGTTTTAATTAGAAATTTTGATTATTACGATTCTTTAAGATTAGAAAAATTGGGTGACTTAGAAAAAGAAGATTTGAACCCTAAGAAGGCTGAAGATTACTATAATCAGGCCATCGAACTTTCAGATAATCAAACGCAAATAAATTTATTAAATTTTAAATTATCCAGTTTGGCATCATCTAGCAATGTTAATTAGAAATATAAAATTACCTTTTTTTTGTTTCGTTCTAATTTTTTTATTAGGTTGTCAGTCCGATGATGAAATAGTAGAAAAGCCAGCAGAACTATTCAAGATAGATTCTAAAATAGATTTAGATCAAAAATGGTCTAAAAAAGTATTTTCAGATATTTCGCTAGGAAAACAAGAAATAGTCGTTGATTCAGATGGAATTTTTTCATTTTCATCAAATGGTCTAGTTAATTGTTTTTCTCATCTTGGAAAGTCAAACTGGGAGACTGATTTAAAAATAAATTTATCTGCAGGGATAGGAAAAAGTTTTGGGTCCTTATTTGTTACAACTTTAGATGGTGGGGTTTATTCCTTAAATAGTGACAATGGAAATTTAGAATGGTCTTCAACCGTGAACGGAGAGATTTTGTCAGTTCCTAGTTCTAATGGAGACATAGTAGCGATCCAAACAACCAATGGGAAGGTAACTGCATTGAATTTAAGAGACGGAAATTTTAGATGGGAATATGTAAGTGTTTTGCCTAGCTTATCTTTGAGAGGAACAAGCACTCCTGTGTTTGACAACTCGGATCTATATGTAGGTTTTGCCAATGGAAATTTAGCCAAGATAGAGCCAAGGTCGGGTGTAGTTCAATGGGAGGTACCAGTAACAATTTCTAAAGGTGCTTCGGAAATAGAAAGATTAATTGATGTTGATTCAAGGCCTTCCATATCTTCAGGAATAGCTTTTGCTGTAAGTTATCAAGGAGATATTTCAGCAATAAATGTAAGAAGTGGTGGAGTAATATGGAGAGAAAATATTTCTTCGACTAATAACATTTTGGAATCTAATAGAAACGTATTTCTTGTAGATGAGGATAGTGAAGTAAAAGCCTTTTCAGGTTTAACCGGAATAAGTCTCTGGAAGACAAAAGATTACCGCAAAAGAGATTTAACCGCTCCCGTTAAGTTAGGAAATTACCTAGTGGTTGGAGACTTTGAAGGTTATTTGCACTTTTTAAATATAGAAAATGGTAAAACTGAGGGAAGATTCAGAGCTGGAAGATCTCAAATTGTTGAGCTTAAGGTTTTCGAAAATACTTTAGCGAGTCTAGACAACTCAGGTAGATTGACTTACCTTGAGGTAAATTAAGTGATAATTTGCTATGGGACCTTTAATTGCAATCATTGGCAGACCTAATGTAGGTAAATCAACATTATTTAATTCTCTAATTGGCGAAAATTTATCATTGGTAGCCGATTTCCCCGGTCTGACAAGAGATAGAAAATACGGTTCAACCAATATACAAAATTCATCTTATATTTTTATAGACACTGCGGGTATTAATGATACAGATGACGATTTTGAAAAACTGATTCTTTTAGAAACAAATAAAGCAATACAAGAAGCTGATGGATTTTTATTTTTAGTCGATGCAACTTCTCCATTGAGCGCCTTAGATGAAGAAATAAACAAAATTCTCCGCAAATCAGGAAAGTACTATCTTCTCTGTATTAACAAATCAGATAAAAAAAATTCAAAACTAAACCTTCAAGACTATTATGAACTTGGTGTAGAGCATTCCTTACCCATTTCGGCAAAAAACAAAAATGGATTGTCTGAGTTGAAAAATAAAATTGAGAATATTTTCCTCTCAGATTATTCAACAGATCATGAAAAATCAAAGGAAGTAAATAAATACAATATCTCAATTTTAGGAAAACCGAATGCAGGAAAATCGACTTTTTTTAATACAGTTTTAAAAGATAACAGAGCAATAGTTTCAAACGTTCCTGGTACAACTGTGGATTCTATTTCTGAAAATTTAATTTTTAAACAAGAATCCTTACTTTTGACAGATACAGCTGGGTTAAGGAAAAAAGGAAAAATTAAAAAAGATAACGAAGTTTATTCTTCTAAAAAAGCCATAAGTTCAATAAGAAGCTCAGATGCAATTATCTACCTAATAGATGGAAAAGAATTAGTAACTGATCAAGATCTCCATTTGTTATCTTTAATTATTTCGTCTGGCAAACCTTTAATTATTGGCATAAATAAATCTGAAACTTTGAGTAATTATGAAAAATCGCTTTTAAGAAGAAATCTAAATAAAAAATTAAGTTTTTTAAGTCATATTGAGGTTGATTATATTTCTGCTTTGAAAGGAATGGGAACGAGTAATATTCTTACTAAACTTCTTAGAACCATCAAAAAAAGCAGAAAAGAATTCAATCCTAAACATTTAAATCTCCTTATAAAGGAAGCCCAAAAAGTCAATCCACCCCCTATGGTAGGGAGGTTTAGACCAATCATAAAGTTTGTAAGTTTAGGCAATTCTTCTCCGCCAACCTTTATTTTTCATGGAAATAAACTTGAGGGTATAAATAAAAATTACGAAAAGTTTTTGGAAAATTTTTTGAGAAAAAAGTTAAAGCTTCAAGGCATTCCTATTAAATTTGTTTTTAAAACTAATGATAATCCTTTTAAGGATAAAAAAAATCAACTTACAAAAAGGCAATATGCTAAGAGAAAAAGGGTCAGAAGCCATTGAACCTCGGTTCTAACTAAATATAATGCTAATAACTTTGTAAATATGTCCAAACCACCTCTTTTTTTAAACTTACTTAAAATTAAATTGCCAATAACTGCCAAGGCATCTATTACGCATAGAATCTCTGCAATCGGAGTATTTTTTCTTCTTTTCCCTTTCTTAGCAGCCTTGCTGATAGCAACTAGCTCACAAGAAGGCTTTAACCAAATTGTTCAGTTATCAGATTTAATTTTCATAAAACTAGCCTTCAATTTGTTAGTGGCAGGAATTACTTACCACTATGTTGCAGGAATAAGGCATTTAATTATGGACCTAGGATACTGGGAGACTTTAAAAGCCGGTTCTTTTAGTGCTTATGGAACTTTCTTAGTTAGCGGCTTACTAATTGCTTGGTTTTCAATTTTGATATGGTAACAAAGGTCTATACATTCAAGAGAACAGGTATTTTCGATTACCTGATGGTAAGACTTTCAGCCGTTATTCAAGCACTATATTTTTCAGTTATAACCTATTATTGGTTGATGTATATGCCCTTAAATTACACTCAACTGGTAAGTTTTTTTGATATCCTATTAATAAAAATAGGAACTTTGTTGGTTTTAGTTTCGATTTCTTACCACTCTATGAAAGGTATTCATCACATTATTGAAGACTATCTAACTGTAGCTAGAGTAGGAAAATCTTCTAATTTTCTTCAGATTTCAGTTTTAACCTTTAGTTATCTGCAAATCTTAGGAGCCTTTATTTGTACTATTTTCATAATATTTTAGGAATTTATAATGGCAATGAATGGAAAAGGATACTTAGAAGCGTCAAGTCTTCCCGTTAAAGAATTCGACGGAATTATCGTTGGCGGCGGCGGTTCAGGACTAATGGCAGGTCTACAATTAGCTCAATCTGGCATGAACACCGCTGTTGTTTCTAAAGTTTTTCCCACAAGATCTCACACAGTTTCTGCTCAAGGAGGTATAACTTGTGCCATTGCAAGTGCTGATCCCAACGATGATTGGAGATGGCATATGTACGATACTGTTAAAGGTTCAGATTTTATTGGAGATCAAGATTCTATTGAATATATGTGCCAAGAAGGACCTGCTACGGTTTTCGAGCTCGAAAATATGGGGCTACCATTTTCAAGAACAGAAGAAGGAAAAATTTATCAAAGAGCTTTCGGGGGACAATCAAAAGATTATGGAAAAGGCGGGCAAGCAGAAAGAACTTGTGCGGCCGCTGATAGAACTGGCCATGCTCTTTTGCACACGCTATATCAAGCTAATATTAAGGCTGGAACTAATTTTTTAAGTGAGTGGTTTGCTGTTGATTTAGTCCTCAATGATTCAAAACAGGTCACTGGTGTTATTGCGTTTGAGATAGAATCTGGAGAGGCTTACTTTTTAAAAGCTAAAGCTACAGTCTTAGCAACTGGCGGAGCTGGAAGAATTTACAAATCTACAACTAACGCGCTTATTAACACTGGAGATGGCACAGGAATGGCTTTAAGGGCAGGTTTAGCTGTTCAAGATATGGAAATGTGGCAGTTTCATCCAACCGGAATCCACGGCGCAGGAACACTTGTCACGGAAGGATGCAGAGGAGAAGGGGGATATTTAATAAATAAAGATGGTGAGCGGTTTATGGAACGTTATGCTCCCAATGCAAAAGACTTAGCGAGTAGAGATGTTGTTGCTAGATCAATGATGTTAGAAATTATCGAAGGTAGAGGTTGCGGACCTGAAAAAGATCATTGTTTTTTAAAACTCGATCACTTGGGAGCAGAATTACTTCACAAAAGACTTCCTGGTATAACAGAGCTTTCGAAAACTTTTGCTCACGTTGACCCAGCAGATCATCCTATACCCGTAGTTCCTACTTGCCATTATGCTATGGGAGGAATTCCTACTAATGTACATGGTCAAGTTTTAACGCAACAAGCCGACGGTTCAGATAAGGTGGTTGACGGACTTTATGCTGCTGGAGAAGCAGCTTGTGTTTCTGTTCACGGAGGAAATAGGCTGGGAGGAAATTCTCTTTTGGATCTTGTTGTGTTTGGAAGATCGGCAGGACTTCATATTGAAGATTCCTTCAAACAGGGGATTGGAATAAGTGAGCCTACTAATGAAAACATTAATGAATCTTTGAAAAATATCAATCGTGTCAACTCTAGTCTCGAAGGAGAAAACTCACCAAAAATTAAAAAAGATCTTCAAGAGGTTATGCAAATGAGTTTTGGTGTATTTAGAAGTGAAGAAAATATGAAGCAAGGGATTGAAGAAATAAATACAATTCGCGAAAGATCAGAAGGTCTCCATCTTGCCGACAAATCATCTAAGTTTAATACTGCAAGAGTAGAGGCTTTAGAGCTTTTAAATCTTCTCGAAGTTGCGGAGGCTACTGCAATTTGTGCCTACGAAAGAAAGGAAAGCAGAGGTGCTCACTCCAGAGATGATTTCCCAGAAAGAGATGATGAAAACTGGCTGAAACACTCTATTTATTTTAAAGGTTCAAAGGAAGTTTCTAAGAGAGACGTAAATTTTAGACCAAAGATTGTTCAAGCCTTTCAACCCTTCACTCGAACTTACTAATGAATTCTATTGCCGCAGAACAATTAAAAACTCTGAAAATAAGTATTTATAGGTATGACCCTGATGTAGGCAACAAACCTTATATGCAGTCCCTTGATATCGATATACCCAAGGATAAAGACATTATGGTTTTAGACGCTCTTCAAATTGCTAAAGAAGTTGATCCAACAATATCTTTTAGAAGATCTTGTAGAGAAGGTGTATGTGGTTCAGATGGAATGAACATTAACGGAAAAAATGGTTTAGGATGCATCACTCCACTATCAGAAGCAGTTAAAGGAAACAAATTGGAACTTAGACCACTTCCAGGACTGCCAGTTGTTAAAGATTTAATTGTTGATATGACTCAATTTGTCGATCAATACAAAAAAATCCAGCCCTATTTAATCACTGAAAAAGTAAATGATGGAAAAGAGATTCCACAAACTATCGAGGATAGAGACAAATTGGATGGTTTATATGAATGTATAATGTGTGGTTGTTGCTCGACTGCTTGCCCTTCTTTTTGGTGGAATCCTGATAAATTTTTGGGTCCAGCTGCTCTTCTTCAAGCATACAGATTTATTTCAGATAGCAGAGATGTTGCGACTGAGGATAGATTAGATCAATTGGAAGATGCTTTTAGTGTTTTTAGATGTCATGGAATAATGAATTGTGTATCAGTTTGTCCTAAGGGGTTAAACCCAAACAAAGCGATAAACGAGATAAAAAAAATGCTCATTAAGAGAGCGGTATAACTTTACCAATCTAACTTCTTTTTTTATTTTCTCTTTCTTGCTACCATGCAAGCACTTTGAATTTACACGAATACCAAGCAAAATCTTTATTTAAAAGTTACAGTCTTCCAATTTCAAAATCAGAATTGATTTTTTCGATTGATGATATTGAAAAAGCCACTACAAACTTAAAAGCAAAGGAATATGTTGTAAAAGTCCAAGTTCATGCCGGAGGTAGAGGAAAAGCAGGAGGGGTTTTGCTTACCAAATCACCTGAAGAAATAAGAGAGTTTTGTAAAAAATGGTTAGGAAAAAACTTAGTAACTTATCAAACTGATGCTAAAGGACAACCAGTTTCTTGTATCCTTCTAGAGGAATGTACCGATATAGAAAAAGAGCTTTATTTAGGATTAGTGATTGATAGAGCGACAAGATCTATTGCTTTGATCGCATCACCTGAGGGAGGAGTAGATATTGAAAAAGTTGTAACAAACAGTCCTGAAAAAATATTTAAAGTTTTCTTAAACTCATCTAACCAAATTAAAGAGGAAGAAGTTGATTCGCTCTCTAAGGGGTTAAATTTAAATAACTCTCAAAAATCAGATTTTAGTCTAATGTTAAAAAACCTTATCAATCTATTTACTGAAAAAGATTTTTCCTTAATTGAAATCAATCCATTGGTCATAGATAGAGAAGGACAGCTAAAGTGTTTGGATGGAAAAATTAATGTAGATAGCAATGCTCTTTACAGACAAGACTTGATAAAAGAAATGAGAGATGAGTCCCAAGAAGATATTCTGGAGTTAGAAGCTTCTAAGTGGGGATTAAATTATGTAACTTTGGACGGAAGCGTTGGATGTATGGTCAATGGAGCAGGGCTGGCAATGGGCACAATGGACATTATTAAATTAGCAGGAGGATTTCCGGCAAATTTCCTTGATGTAGGCGGGGCTGTAAATAAAGAAAGTGTAACTGAGGCCTTCAAAATAATCATTTCAGACTCAAAAGTTAAATCAATTTTGATTAATGTTTTTGGCGGAATTGTGAGATGTGATGTCGTTGCAGAAGGAATAATTTCCGCCATCAAAGATGTTGGTATCAAGATACCAGTTGTTGTTCGTTTAAAAGGCAATAATTCAGAAATTGCTAAAAGCCTTCTCGAGAAAAGCAAATTGAATATCTTCACGGAATTAGATTTATCTAAAGCAGCAAAAAAAGCTGTAGAACTATCTGAATGAGTATTCTTATTAACAAAAATACAATCGCTATTTGTCAGGGTTTTACTGGTTCTCAAGCTACGTTGCATTGTTCTCAATCAATTGAATATGGAACTAAAATTGTTGGTGGAGTGACTCCAGGAAAGGCAGGGCAAATACATCTTGACCGCCCCGTATTTGAAAATGTCTCAGAGGCAATTGAAAGCACAGGCGCAGATACTTCGATAATATTTGTGCCAGCTCCTTATTGTAAAGATTCAATAAATGATGCCTTAGACTCTGGGTTAAAGTTAGTCATTGTAATCACCGAAGGAATTCCAACACTTGATATGCTGTATTTAAAGGCAAAGGCAGATGAAATGGGAGTCAAAATTATTGGTCCAAATTGTCCTGGGGTAATAACCCCGGGAGAAGCAAAATTGGGAATTATGCCTGTGGAAATTCACAAGAAAGGAAAAGTAGGAATTGTTTCTAGGTCAGGGACCCTTACTTATGAAGCAGTAGATCAAACAACAGAAATTGGATTAGGTCAATCAAGCTGTGTGGGTATAGGAGGAGATCCAATTCCAGGATCGAGCTTTATAGATATCTTAAAAATGTTTGAAGAAGATTCCCAAACAGAAGGGATTGTTATGGTTGGTGAAATTGGAGGAACAGCAGAAGAAGAAGCAGCTGAATACATCCAAGAAAAAATTAATAAACCAGTAGTATCTTATATTGCAGGAGTAAGCGCACCTCCAGGAAAAAGAATGGGGCACGCGGGAGCAATCATTTCAGGTGGCAAAGGAACAGCAATCGACAAATTTAAAGCTTTGGAGCTTGCCGGAGTAAGAATTGTAAAAAGCCCAGCTGAAATAGGCAAAGCTATTTTTGAGGAATTAAACTCTTAAATTTTTATCTTTAAATACTTAAACCTTAATTAACTGTTTTCCAAAATTTTTACCCGAGAGCACGTTTCTCAAACCTTGAGGCATATTTTCAAACCCTTCTAAAACAGACTCTTTATATTTTATTTCTCCCTTTCTAATCCATTCTGTAAGTTCTTTGGTAGCCATATCCCATTTGTCCATAAATTCAGTCACTACAAAAAATCTGTGCTCTGGAACTGGATCCAAAGAACCAAAAACATCGAAGGGGGTTTCAGGAAGGTCATCTCTGCTATCCATATCAGGATTAAAAGAATTATAGGCAGAAATATAACCACAAATAGGAACTCTAGCTCCATGATTAATTAAAGGCGCTACTGCGTTCGAGACCTCACCACCAACATTTTCGAAATAGATGTCTATACCATTTGGACAAGCATCGTTAAGGCTCTTTTCAAGATCTCCAGATTTATAATCGATAGCATGATCTAATTCCATTTCGTCTTTAACAAATGAACACTTTTCTTTGCCTCCAGCGATTCCTATTGTTTTACATCCTTTTAATTTAGCAAGCTGACCCACTACTGAGCCTACGGCTCCAGATGCCGCTGAAACGACTACGGTATCTTCAGGTTTTAATTTTCCTACATCTAATAAACCAAAATACGCCGTTCTACCAGGCATTCCAGCTACTCCAAGAAATGCCTGTATTGGTGCAAGATCAGGATAAATTCTTCTAACAAATAAACTGTTATCGTCAGCGACTATATGTGTTTGCCATCCTAAATGAGCAGTTACGAAATCTCCAATATTGTATTTTTCAGATCTAGATTGAATAACTTTTCCGACACTTTCTCCAACCATAATGCCACCTATCTTTACTGGCTCGGCATATGATTTCATATCGTTCATGCGTCCTCTCATATAAGGATCAACAGAAAGGTAATTAACTTCAATTAATATTTGATTTTCAAGTAAATCAGGTATTTCATTTTCTTGCAGCTCCCAACAATCATCTTCAGGCATTCCATTTGGTCTTTTCGCTAAATTAAACTGTTTATTGATCATAATATCTCCAATTAATTTTTAAATACTCTCACAATATAATATATTTAAAAATCTATTTGAGAAAATTATGGAAAGAAAATTTAAAGTTTTAGTCTTTGGAGCTACCGGTTTTACAGGAAAACTTTGTGTTAAATATTTAAAAGAAAATTATCCTGAATTATCTTGGGCAATTGCTGGAAGAAATGAGGATAAATTAAAACAGGTAAAAATGGAGCTAGATCTAGATTGTGATTTGTTAATTGCCGATGCAAATAATTACGAAGAATTACGCGATATAGCGAAGACGACCAAAGTTTTGTTGACCACTGCTGGTCCTTATGCAAAGTATGGGTCATTACTAATGAAAGCCTGTGTTTTCGAGAATACTCATTACGTTGACATTACCGGTGAGAACCATTGGGTAAAAAAGCAAATGGATCTTTATCATGAAGAAGCTGTTGCTAGAGGGGTAAGAATTATTCCCTCATGCGGTTATGATTCTTTACCCTCTGATTTAGGAACTTTGTATGCAATAAATAAAATGAACAAAGCGGTTAAAAAAGTAGAGGTTTTCCATTCAGCCTTTGGAGGTGCTTCTGGAGGAACTATTGAATCAATTTTCACTATGGGAAGATTGCCAAGAGAGATGCGTGATCCATTCCTATTGAATCCAAAGGGCTCAGTTTCTGAGCTCCAAAGAGGAAGCAGTAAAGATTCGATAAAAATAAAATGGATAGATGAAGCAAAAAAATGGTCTGGATTAGGTTTGTTTGCCGTTGCTAATACAAGGGTTGTGAGAAGGTCTGCGGCATTAATGGAGATGAGTCAAAAACCGTATGGAGCTAATTTTACTTTCAAAGAACATGGAGCATATTCATCTAAATCAGCAGCTAGGCTAGCTACATTTGGGTTAATCGGGGCTTTTTTAATAATTTCAACTCCTTTAAAACACTTAGTAAGAAGGTTTTTACCAAAACCAGGAGAAGGGCCTTCAACAGAAATTCAAGAAAAAGGTTGGTTTAAGGGCGTATTCATTGCAGAAGCGGAAGATGGAGAAAAGCAGGTTTCAACAATTTATGGAGATGGAGACCCAGGCTATAAATCCACTTCAAAAATGGTTTGTGAATCAGCTTTAACGATTGCACTTTGCAACGATCTTCCTGGAGGAGAAAATTTTGGTGGGTTTTTAACACCTGCATCAGGTCTAGGCAAACCATTAATTGAAAGGTTGAAAAACGCTGGAATAAGATTCCATTAAAGCAAATCTTCTTATAACTTTTAATAACTAATTTTTTTATCTTTATAACCCCCATATTGTCTGAGGAAGAGTAATATTATAAGAAATCTGAGAATCTTTTCTCCCCAGAAATCTCTCCTATCTCAGATTTATCGGGTTGATGTCACTGGCATCAACCCATTTTTATGACAGGATGATGTTAAATTAAAGTTTTGGGCAAAGCGTTACCATCATCTTGTCACCAGATATGAAAAAACTTTTTATATTTTCTAACGATCTCAGATTACAAGACAACACTGCTCTTTATAATGCTTCGTTAGGTAAAAATGGGTTAATCGCAGCATACATTTTCAATCCGGAAAAATGGGATAACCAAAATGACAGTCCCTTGAAAATTAAATTTCAGCTAAACCATTTACATCAGTTGAAAGATGAATTAGAAAGAAAAAATATCAGCTTTAAAGTAATTCATGCAGATGGAATTAAAAGAGAGGTTGATCAGATTCTAAATTTTGTCAGCGAATATAAAATCAATGAAGTCTTTATTAACAGAGAATATGGTTGCAACGAAAGATTAAGAGACGAAAACCTTAAAAGTGAATTAGGAGAAATCAATGTTGACTTAAATATTTTTGATTCTTCTATAATTAATCCTGAGTTGATAAAAACAGGCACTGGAAATTATTTTCGAGTTTTTACGCCTTACTCAAAAGTATTTAGAGCGGAACTAACCGAAAAAGATTTAGCAATTCTACCTGAACCTTTAGATCAAAATTTATTAGTTGAAGAAAGCGACGACATACCAAATTATGAATTAACCGATGAGAATTTTTTAAACGCAATTTCTAAGTACCCAGTTGGTCCTGAAACTGTAAATTATATCTTTGAACAATTTGTTAAAGATAAAGTTTCGGAGTATAAAAAGCTAAGAGATTTTCCTTCACTTGATTCAACTAGCAAGCTCTCTCCTTATTTAACTTCGGGTATGATTTCGGCAAAATATTGTTTAAATAAATTACTCGAGACTTTTGATGATATACCAGGAACAGGGCAGCATGCTTGGATGAATGAAATTTTATGGAGAGAGTTTTACAAATATATTATTTTTCACTTTCCAAGAGTCAGTCAAAGTAAATCTTTTAGTGAAAAATACGATCTAATGAAATGGAGAGACGATGAAAAAGATTTTCAAGATTGGTGTAAAGGAAGAACAGGCATACCTTTAATTGATGCTGCTATGACTCAATTGAATGAAACGGGTTGGATGCATAATAGATTAAGAATGGTAGTTGCTATGTTTTTAACAAAAAATTTACTCATTGATTGGAGGCGAGGTGAACAATATTTCATGAAAAGGCTCATAGATGGAGATCATGCTTCAAATAATGGAGGGTGGCAGTGGAGCGCTTCAACCGGCGTGGATGCAGCTCCATATTTTAGAATTTTTAATCCAATAACTCAGTCAGAAAAATTTGATAAGAAGGGCGAGTTTATAAAAAAATTTATACCAGTTCTTAAAGATGTGCCTGAAAAATTAATTCATAACCCACCTAATGATTTTAGGCTTAATATAAGCTACCCTAAAATGATAGTTGATTTAAAAGAATCAAGAAAAAGAGCCTTAGAAGCTTTTTCCAATATATAACGATGAGCACAAGTAAAAACCTTCCAGCCTATTTAGAGAAGATGGAAGCTGAAGTTTTGGAAATGAATTTCAAGGAGCAGACGTTAAAAATGTCATTTAACCCCGATGAATTTTTTTGTCATTCAGATGGCACAATTCTTCAAGGTGGATTCATTACAACTATGCTAGATGCCAGTATGGCTTTTCTAGTTATGCAATTGGTTGATTTTAAGAAAGTTCCCTTATCAATAGACGTTAATGTAAATTTTTTATCTTCTGGCGGACCAAAGTTAACAATTGCAGTAGCGAGAATTAATAAAATAGGGAAATCAATTGCATTCTCTTCGGCAGATTTGTTTCAAAATGATGAGCTTATTGCAACTGCTAGTTCGTCAATTAAACTTAAAGACTTTGAATCCAGAAATTGGATCGACGACACAATAGGTAAAAACGTTAAGATAATAAGATAAAACTTTAAACTCCAAAATCCCAAGAAAGCCCGTCTTTATATTTTTTGAGAATCTGTTTAGCGATTAAAATTCTGTGAACTTCATCTGGACCATCGGCTAGACGTAATGTCCTTGCTCCCTGATACATTCCAAATAAAGGTAAATCTGCGGAAACACCTTTCCAACCGTAAACTTGGATAGCTCGATCAACAACTCGATGCATAGCTGCAGGAACGTAAATTTTGATTGCAGATATATCAACTCTTGGATCACCGTCAGAGTCCATAACTTCAGCACAATGTATTGTCATTAATCTCGCAGTTTGGATGTCTATGTATGAGTCGGCAATAAAACCTTGAATCATTTGCTTGCTTTCAAGAAGACCACCATGAACTTCTCTAGTTGTAGTTCTCTTAGACATAAGATCAAAAGCACGCCACATTTGACCTATACTATTCATACAATGAAAAACTCTTCCAGCACCTAATCTATCTTGAGCTGCAGCATGACCAGATCCTCTTGCACCTAGTTGATTTTCTAAGGGAACTCTTACGTTTTCGTATTTAATTTCTACGTGGTCGCCCCCAGTATGACCCCAAATCGGCACTGACCTTACGATATTGAATCCGGGAGAATTTGTGGGGACTATAATTTGAGTCATCTTGGAATTTACTTCTCCGGAATCAGATTCTTCTTCAGTTCTGCACATCACAATTGCAAAATCTGCTCTTATTCCATTGGAAGTCATCACTTTGTGGCCATTTATTACCCATTCATCTCCATCTTTAACTGCAGTTGTTTTTATAGATCTTGGATCGGAACCAGCACTATCGGGTTCGGTCATCGAAAAGGCAGATTCCATTTCACCGGCAACTAAAGGTTCTAACCATTTCTTTTTTTGTTCATTGGTTCCATATTTCAATAAAACTTTTTGATTGCCTGAGTTAGGTGCGATGACTCCAAACAACCTATTTGAGAGAGGCGACCAAGCTAAAATTTCATTCATGTAAGCATGAGCCATAAAACCAATTCCCATACCCCCGTATTCTTGAGGTAAATGGGGCGCCCAAAGATTTTCAGATTTTACCGCTTCTCTAATTTCTGACCTGATAGATTTCGCAATATCTCCACCTTTATAAATTTCGGATTCGTTAGGAATTATTTGCTCTGAGACTATATTTGCCGTCTTAGTTCGGATGTCATTAATTTCACTCGAAAGCGTAGGTATCGGCGCAATTTGCATAATTTTTATTATCTTATTTAGTTAATTTCTTGGATAATAATAACTAAGAAATTTCTAAAATAAAATCAAAATAAAAAATATGAAGTACTTAGTTTACGTAATTATGGTTTTCATTGTTGTTTCTTGTAGCAATGTAACCAATCAAGACTCAATTCGTGACACTTCACAAGGATTAGTGATTGGAACAAATTATGATAACAATACTTTTGCATGGAAAGGAATTCCATTCGCTAAAGCACCTATAGGAAATCTAAGGTGGAAATCACCAGAACCAGCAGAAAGCTGGAATGGGCTATTGCAAGCAAATGAATTTTCAGACGAATGCTTCCAAAGAGAAATAATTTTTGCAGAAGAAAAATTCATAGGTAGTGAAGACTGTCTATATTTGAATATATGGTCTCCTAGATTATCAAAGCAAGAAATAAACGAAATGGATAAACCACTACCCGTCATGATGTGGATTCATGGAGGTGGGAACATTGTTGGGGATGCCAAGATTTACGATCCAAGCACGTTAGTGTCTGAACAAGAAGTGATCGTTGTCACAATCCAATACAGAATGGGAGCCCTTGGATGGTTCAGACATCCATCTTTAGTGGATCAAAATTCTTCACTCGAAGAGAAATCTGGTAATTTCGGAACACTAGACACTATCGCTGCCCTCAAATGGATAAAGAAAAATATAGATGCGTTTGGAGGAGATCCTAACAACGTTACAATTTTTGGAGAATCTGCCGGCGGTCATAATGTGACTGCGCTGTTTGCTTCACCTTTGGCAGCAGGTTTATTTCACAAAGTAATTGTTCAGAGTGGAGTCTCAAGTGTGTCATCTATAGCAGCAAGTGAAAGCTACTTGCCAGATAATAGAGAAGCTCCCACTGATAGTTCATTAGATATTTTTAATAAAATAGTTGTTTCTCAAAAACTAGCCGATAACTTACGAGAAGCTAGATCTGTTCAAGAAGGCATGAGCGAGGCTCAACAAAAAGAATTTCTTTACAAAGCATCACCAGAGGAATTAACTCAAGCACTTTTAAATGATAGACCAGCAAAAGTTGGCATGCCGAGAGTATTTCCAGATGGTCATGTAATCTTAAAAGGTGGTTTTCAAGAAGCTTACACTGATTCAAATTTTAATAAAGTACCCATTATTTTTGGAACCAATAAAGACGAAAATAAGTTTTTTAATTCGATGAACCCTAATTTTGTAGAATGGAAACCTGCGAAAGGATTATTCAAAACTGCTGGCATTGATGTAATGCCTACAAAAATAATTAATCCAGATTATTATGATGCAATAAATTTTTATGGATCAGGATTTTGGAAAAACTCTGCGGTAGACATTCCTGCTAGAAGTCTCGTCAAAAGTGGACATTTAGACACCTATGCATATCGTTTCGACTGGGATGAATTGAAAGAAATAAATGGAGTTGAATTGTCTAAATTAGTCGGCGCAGCGCATGCATTGGAAATTTTGTTTGTTTTTGGAACTTTTGAAAATTTTATAATAAGAAGCTTTTTATTTGGTCGAGGTTCTTATGCTCCCGCAGTTCAACTCTCAAAAGATATTCAGTCATATTGGGCTGAATTTGCTTACACAGGAAATCCAGGAAAAGGTAGAAAAAAAAATCTGCCACTTTGGAGTAGTTGGTCAGAAACTGGTGATAAATATTTAATTCTAGACTCTAGTCTGGATAAAGGAATCCGAATGTCTGATGAAGAGTACACCGTTGATTTTTTACTTAGCGGACTTGCTAAAGACAAAAGACTATCCGATGTAGAAAAATGTGAGACTTTGTTTGGAATTTCTTATGATGACGGAACTGGGGTATCTGACAAAATTTTTAATTCTTTTATGAATGGATTTTGCAGCGATATTAACTATACTCGGACTATAGAGATTATTAATGCGGATAGAACTAGAATTACAATTGACAATGAAGAGGAGACCTGATGAAAAAAATAGATTTTTATTTTGATTTTGCAAGCCCAAATGCATATTTTGGGTTTAATGTTTTGAAAAAATTTCCTGAAAAATATAATTGTGAAATAAATTACATTCCAGTTTTATTGGGGGGAATTTTTAAATCTACTAATAATAAACCTCCAATGGAACAATTTTTTGGAGTTTTGAATAAAAACGAGTACCAATCTTTAGAAATAGAAAGATTTGTTAATCGTCATGGATTAACAAAATTTAAAATGAATCCTCATTTTCCAGTAATTAGTCTCCAAATTGTTCGTGGAGCTATAGCCGCAGAAATGGATGGGTACCTAGAAGATTATATTGAAAAAATTCTAATTCATATGTGGGAAGAACCAAAAAAAATGGATGATCCCGAAGTAATAAAAGCTGCTTTTGAGGAATCAGGATTTGATTCAGAAAAATTATTGGAGCAAATGCAGGATCCAGATGTTAAAGCTAAGTTGATTTCAAACACCGAAGATGCTGTTAAAAGAGGATTATTCGGGATTCCTACTTTCTTTATCGATGATGAGATGTATTTTGGAAAAGATACTATTTGGATGATTGAAGAGATTCTCGCTGCATCATAAGTTTGTTATAAATAGTTTTACTAAAAAAGTTCCAAAACATAAAAATCCCTAGAAAAGTTAATAGGGAAATCCATTCAGGAACATTCAGTAATGCAAGTGTAATGCCTGAGAAAAAAATCACTAAACTTATGGAAAAAACAATAATAAGAGTTTTTCCTGAAGAATAACCTAAATCGAGAAAGTAATGATGAATATGTTCTCTATCGGAACTGAAAATCGAAGTTCTTTTAATTAATCTTTTCCAAATTACTCTGAGTGCATTAAGCAATACTAGACCAATACACCACAGAGTATCAACAGGTCTAACTCCTTGCACATAAAGTCCTTCATCAGCTTGTGAAAGCAAAACAAAAGTACCAGCAATAAGAAATCCAATCATCATAGCGCCGTGATCACCAATGAACACTTTGAATTTATCACCCAAAAGACCAAGATTCATGACAACGTAAGGAGACATAGCTGATAAAAAGGCAATATGAAAAATTGATATTCTTCCGGTCAAGATCATCATTCCCATAATTGCTATTAAAACCTGTGAGCCAAAGAAACCGTCAATCCCGTCAATCCAATTAAATGCATTAATCACACCCACAATACAAAAAATAGTAAAAATAAAAGCTAAATATTCGTCCAATATGATTTCCCCACCTCCCAGCAAAGATCCCAAATTTATCAGGCTTACATCTCCTAGTTGAATAAATAAGACAGAGCAACTTATTTGCGCAAACAATCTAACCCACACTGGCAAGCTTACAAGATCATCAATTAAACAAATAATTAATAAAACAAAAGAAAGTAGAAGCAAAATTATGAAAGCAAAAAAAGGAAAATTTGATCCATAGCCAATGAGTGGTAATTGAATATTTAAAGAATCATTTAAGTCAAAATAAAATATTAAGAGACAGACAAAAACGAAAAGATAGTAACTCAATCCAAATGACAATCCACCTGAAATTGGTACTGTCATCTTGTGTTGTTTCTTTACTCCATCAGGTGCGTCAACAAAGTTTCTTTTTTTAAAAAAATAACGGATAAGTAAATGAATAATAAAACCCACCAACAAAAATAATAAAAAGAAAGAGAACATTTTTGAATGCCCTTAAATTATTAATTTAAGAAACTATCGTCTTTTTCAAGCATTAAATCATAAATAGGCTGAAAACTAGCCCACATCGCAAATTCAGATCCAACTTGTGACTTTGTCAATTCTGCAACCTCATCCGAGATTCTTTCCATTTGACCTGCTGATTCTGCAATCAACTGAGATTGACAACATCTGTCCATCGATAAAAAAGCCCATAAAGCTGCATCCACAGATTCACCTGTTGTTAAAAGTCCATGATTTTTTAAAATTGCAGCTTTTTTATCTCCAAGAGCTTTAGCTATTCTATCTCCTTCATCTGTTTCTAAGACAACTCCAGTAAAATCATCGAATAAAACATGATTGTCAAAAAAAGCACATGAATCCTGTGTAATTGGTTCCAATAATCTGCCAAGACTGGAAAAAGATTTTCCATACATGGAATGAGAATGAGCCGCTGCATTAACGTCCGGTCTAGCTTCATGAAGCCTCGAATGAATGGCAAAAGCCGCTGTGTTCAACATTTTCCCTTCGCCTTGAACAATATTTCCCTCTCTGTCGACAAGAATTAAATCAGAAATACATATCTGTCCAAAATGCATTCCAAAAGGGTTCACCCAAAAATAATGAGGATATTCTGGATCTCTTAAAGTGATATGACCTGCAATTCCTTCATCGTAACCAAAATGTGAAAACATCCTAAAGCCAGCAGCGAGCCTTTCCAATTGGTGTCTTCTAAGCTCCTCCGGTGATTTACATTCTATTGGCGATAAAGAGCCTTTTTCTTTTTGAGGCAATTTCCCTAATGTTGTATCGATAGGTAATTGAATTTCTTTTTCTGACATAATTGCTCCCGACAGCAGAGATTTAAAAAATTTAAATCGTTTATTTAAATAAATATTTTGTACAATTGTATTTTAAACACTCAAAAAAATTATGGCAAAAATAAAAAAAGGATTTCGCATAGAGAAAGATAGTCTCGGTGAGGTTTATGTACCTAAAACTGCTTTGTACGGTGCTCAAACTCAAAGAGCTGTAGAAAATTTTCCAATCAGTGGCATAAAAATGGATTTTCCTTTTACTAATTCTTTTGTTGATACATTAGGATTGATTAAAGACGCAGCAGCAAAAGCTAATAAAAAATTGGGCCTTTTAAGTGCAAAAAAAGCTGTCGCAATTTCAAAAGCCGCTAAAGAAGTTTGGCAAAGTAAACACAATAAAGAATTTCCTTTAGATGTATTTCAAACCGGCTCTGGAACGAGCTCAAATATGAATGCAAATGAAGTGATTGCTAATTTGGCCTTTAAGTTGAATGGAGTTCAAATTGATCCAAACGATGATGTAAATATGAGTCAAAGCAGTAATGACGTTATTCCAACCGCTATCAAGGTGAGTGCTTACAAAGATTTAACTGAGAAGCTTTATCCTGCTTTAGAAAAATTAATTATTGAAATAGAAAAAAAAGAAGTGGCACTTAAAGGGATTATTAAAACAGGAAGGACTCACTTAATGGATGCTATGCCCTTAGAAATCTCTCAAGAATTGTCTGCATGGTCTTCTCAGCTCAAAAATTCAAAAAAAACATTAGTTTTTTTAGAGAAAAGACTCTTAGAAATGCCCTTGGGCGGTACCGCGGTAGGAACTGGCATAAATGCACATCCAAGATTTGCTAAAACTTTTGCGAAAGAGTTATCTACTTTAATGGGCGGTAAATGCAAAGCAAATGCGAGCGAAAACTTTTTTCATGAATTAAGTACTCAAGATACAGCGGTTCAGGTCTCAGGAGAGCTTAAAAATCTTGCAGTGGTTTTAATGAAAATTTCTAATGATCTCAGGTGGATGAATTCTGGACCTTTGGCGGGACTATCAGAAATAGAGCTGAAAGCCTTGCAGCCTGGTAGTAGTATCATGCCTGGTAAAGTTAATCCTGTTATACCTGAAGCAGTTGCCATGGCTTCTGCCGATGTTATTGGAAATGATGTAACAATAACTATCGCTGCACAGTCAGGTAATTTTCAATTGAACGTGATGCTACCTGTCATAGCTTACAACCTTCTTAAAAGTATGGCTTTGTTAACAGGAAGCATGAAAGTTTTGGCTGATAAAACTGTCAAATCTTTTAAGGTTAATAAAAAAACTTTAGAGAGCGCTTTGAATAAAAATCCAATTCTTGTAACCGCTCTTAATCCTGTGATTGGATATGCAAAGGCAGCTGAAATAGCCAAAAAAGCTTATAAGGAAAACTTACCAATAATAGAAGTAGCTCTAGAAGAAACAAATTTATCCAGAGTTCAATTAAACAAATATTTAGATCCAAAGAAACTAACCAAAGGAGGTATCAAATGAGTTTAGAAAAACTCACTGAAAGTTCTTGTGTAGCATGTCGAGAAGATGCTCCTCTAGTAACACAAGAAGAAATTGAAGAATTAAAGCCACAAATTCCAGCTTGGGAAATTCAAAAAATTAACGGTATTGATCGTTTGATCTGCGCTTTTTCGTTTGATAACTATTTGGCTGGATTAGAATTTGTTTCTGAAGTTGCTAATTTAGCAGAAGAGGAAGACCACCATCCAGAAATTACCTTGGAGTGGGGCAAAGTAACAGTATCTTGGTGGTCACATAAAATAAAAGGCCTTCACAGAAACGATTTTATTGCGGCTGCAAAGACGGATAGTCTTTTTTCTCGATAGAAATTCTTGACGATACTAATAGAGCTAAAATACTTGCAGCACCCATTAGCATAAAAGATTCTATGTAAATGCCAGCGTCAAATGCTTGCCCAACTATTAGTATTCCTAGAGGCTGTACTGGAACAATTATTAGTGCAGAAATACCCCTAACAGATCCTAGATTGTGAGAACCAAAGGCTTTCAAGAAACAAGCGCTCATCAGAACCATTGCTCCGCCAAAACCTAAACCAAAAACAAAACACGATATCAAAAACATATCGAAGCTTTCAACAATTGTTAGACCAAAAATTCCAGTTGCCTGCATAGTCATCATAATCATGACCGGACGATTTGCAGACATCCTATCAATTAAATATCCAAATAAAACTTTTCCAACTACTCCTCCAAAAGCAGCAAGAGAATAAGCAAAGACAGTTTGTTTCAAAGGAAATCCAAAAGCCTCCCAAATTTCTTGAAATCCTAAATTTTCTGCATGAGGTATCAAATGAAGTAATACTCCTCCCATAGAAAAAAATTGAAGAGCAAAAGCCATAGAAATAAACCAAAAACTACTGTGTTTAAAAAAATCCAACATTGGCAGAGGTTCTTCGGTCGCTGATTTAATATTGGGATTGGTATCATTATCTTTGTATTGGTTTACTTCTTCAGGAGTGTTTACAACAAATAAATAGATTATTGGGAGAAGTAAAAAAATAACTATGGCTGCAAAAACAAGATACACATTTCTCCAACCTATTAAACTAATTAGCGGATCGACGAGAATAGGTAACATTACTCCAGAAAAAGATATACCTATCGCTGCAATTCCAAGCGCGATTCCTGCTTTTGCATCAAACCAATTTGCTACAAGTTTAGTGACCGATAAGTTGCCTAAAGCTGGACCACCAACTGCAATTAAGGTCGCATAAATTAAAAGTAAGAAAAAAATACTCTCGACGTAAGCAATTGAAATTAATCCTAAACTAAAAATAAGTCCACCAATCAACATAATGTGTTTGACAGAATATTTGTCTAAAAGCCTTCCTAAAACTATGGAGGCTGCAGCAGAGCAAATAAAAAACAAAGACAAGGCTCCAGACAATTGAGCTTGAGAAGCGCCTAATTCTTTTTCTAAAGAAGTAAACATTAATGGATAACAATAAAATGTAAAACCAATTACAGAGAATTCCATGAGAACCGCGATACTCACCATATTCCAACCCTTAAAACTCATATTTCTAATTGCCTTTGTTTTTTTAAACCATTCTGTATAATTTGAAGATGTTGCATATTGAAGAACAAGCTTTAACCTTCGATGATGTGCTTCTGCTCCCCGATTATTCCGAAGTTTTACCTCAAGACACCGATTTAAGCACAAAATTGACCCGAGCCATAGATTTAAAAATTCCTGTGGTATCAGCTGCTATGGACACAGTTACGGAAAGCAAAATGTCTATTGCTTTGGCCGAACTTGGAGGAATAGGAATTATTCACAAAAATTTGCCAATTTTAGAGCAGGCAAAAGAAGTTAATTCTGTAAAAAAATTCGAAAGCGGAATCGTCAGAGAGCCAATTACAATTTCTCCAGACAAAACTGTAGGAGAACTTATAAGGTTAACGCAGGAATTCAATATTTCAGGAATGCCCGTTGTTAAAAATGAAAATTTGGTTGGGATTGTGACTTCAAGAGACTTTAGAAATGTTCTTGATTCAACTTTGGCAGTATCGAATATTATGACTCCTAAAGAGAAGTTAATAACAGCCACCGAAAAAGAAAGTTTAGATGTGATTAAAGATCTTCTATACAAAAATAGGATAGAAAAAATTCTTTTAGTCGATAAAAATTTTTCTCTCAAAGGCCTAGTGACCCTTAAGGACATAAATAAAACTAAAGATTTTCCATTAGCTACTAAAGATGGTGAAGGGAGGTTGATGGTAGGCGCTGCAGTTGGTAACGGGGAAGAAACGGAAGAAAGAATTGATGCGCTAGTAAATGCAGGGGTAAATGTTCTAGTAGTCGATAGTGCTCATGGACATTCAAAAGGTATTATTGAAAGAGTTGAGGTAATAAAAAAAGACTATCCTGAGCTCCAATTAATCGCAGGAAATGTAGCAACCGGAGCAGGAGCTTTGAAATTAGTAGAAGCTGGTGCAGATGCCATAAAAGTTGGCATTGGTCCAGGTTCCATATGTACGACGAGAATTGTTACGGGAGTTGGGGTTCCACAGATTTCGGCAATAGCTAACGTCGTATCAGCCTTAAAAGATAAAGATGTTCCGGTCATAGCTGACGGCGGTATTAGATTTTCTGGAGACATAGCTAAAGCAATTGCAGCTGGAGCTAACTCCATAATGCTTGGAAGTATTTTAGCTGGAACTGAAGAAGCGCCTGGAGAAGTAGAACTATATCAAGGCAGAAGTTATAAATCCTATAGAGGCATGGGTTCGGTCGGAGCAATGTCAGGGGAGAGCAATTCTGGAGATAGATATTTTCAGGAAAATGTCTCAACTTCTGAAAAATTAGTTCCAGAGGGTATTGAAGGACGAGTTCCATATAAAGGCTCAGTTGAAGCGACTCTCCATCAAATGCTTGGAGGCTTGCGACAA
The DNA here is from genome assembly GCA_003282105.1 of SAR86 cluster bacterium AG-339-G14. GTDB lineage: Bacteria > Pseudomonadota > Gammaproteobacteria > Magnimaribacterales > AG-339-G14 > AG-339-G14. The sequence continues at coordinate 337 of QCAB01000012.1, read as the reverse complement.
AGTATGGGTTACACAGGAAATAAAGATATTGAATCTATGAGAACGAAGACTAAATTTGTCAAAATTACTGCTTCAGGAATTAATGAGAGCCATGTTCATGATGTAAATGTAACTAAAGAAGCTCCGAATTATAGAATTCGCTAAAAGTGAAAAACAGTATAGATTCTGAAAAAATTTTAATCTTAGATTTCGGATCTCAATACACTCAATTAATTGCAAGAAGAGTAAGGGAAATAGGTGTTTTTTCAGAAATTGTTTCCCATAAAATTTCATACAAAAATATTCTTAAATTGAATCCCAAAGGAATTATTCTTTCGGGAGGACCTGAATCGGTCTA